>CAZXWV010000027.1:0-6880 GCA_964644735.1 Candidatus Woesearchaeota archaeon | reverse complement strand
ATTAAATGCAGCAGAATATCTTAAGCTTGCAACAGTGTATTATTAAATTGTAATAAAAACAAATAATTTTAAATTTCTTTCTTTTTGATTTTCAGCTCTTTTTTATTTTTTCCAAGGACAAAAACCCTGGAAAACTCATGGCTTCCTAAAATCTTAAAGCCAGTTTCTTCAGCAAGTTTTTTTGAGAACTCTTCAATTTCTTTGTATGTCGGCATTTTGTCATATCCAATCCTTTCTCTTGAGAATCCAACAGACATAAACCCTTTTATTTCAACAAACATAGGATTCGCTTTTTTTACAAGTTCGGCATATTCTTTAATATATCCTTCTTTCATATTCAAATCTTTAACAAGATTCATCCTAAAGACAGTTCTAGTTTTGCCATGAAGCCCTGATAAAATTTCTAGTGTTTCATTTAGTTTTTTCCAGGCATTTTTTTTAGAACTTCGGTGAAATTTCCCAAAGAGTTTTTCATTTGGAGTATTGACTGAAACATAAAGCTGGGTGGGCAATTGATTTTTTCTCTTCAGCTCTTTTATTTTTTCAGGGTATAAACCATTTGTAACTAAAAAACTTGTTTTGCCTCTTTTTCTAAGTTCTGCAATCAAATCCCCAATTTTAGCATATGTTGTTGGCTCTCCTGAAAGAGAAATAGCAAAATGCATCGGCTCTTGCGCTTCATTATATTTTTCCATATTTGCTTTGCTTGGAGTCTTATGCGCGGTTTGCGGAAGTATCTTAAAACCATACAATAGTTTTCTTTGAGCTTTAATGCAGTTGTCAATTATTTCTTTAGGAGAATCAATTTTTCCATTTAATTCACTTCCCATAGTTAACTCTACTGCCCTCCAGCAATGCAGGCATTTGTTTGGACACCATACAACAGCAGGAGTCATCTGGCAGCATCGGTGGGATTTAATTCCGTAGAATTTTTCCTTATAACACCCTCCTTCATTCCGAATGGATTTTTTCGCCCATCTGCAAATCTGGACTGCAGAATGATTGCCGGCAATTTCATAATGCTGCTTTTTCAAAACCTGCTTTACTTTTTCTGAAATCATAGAATTAAAAATTAGAATAGGGTTTTAAATTTATGCTGCTTTTTCATAGAATGGGGTATATAACGCTAAAAACCCAAAATATCATAATCAAGAAAAGTAAAAACAAAAATAAATATGTGGCAAATGAGAAAGTTTTTTTAGCTTTTTTTTCACTCCCAGTTATTCCTAAGATTGTAAGATAGAAAAATCTTCCTCCATCAAAAATCCCGACAGGAAGCATGTTTACTAATGCAACACTCATGCTGATCAAGATAATCCACCACAATAAATTATAAATAAACAGGCTAAATCCGTCATATTTCGGCTCATAATATACATTCGGCTCTTTAAATGAAGAAAGCGCCATATACATCTTGCCTATTACTCCAGAGCTTTTTTGTTCGACAAACCCAATTCCTAACCAAGGAGTATTTTTTATTTCTGGGTGCTCTTCAAGAATAATCTCATATTCTAAAACTTCCCCTTCTATTTTCGTTTTGATTGCAATGTTTTCCCCTGGAGAATTTTTTAACAACTCCCTTTGAAAATCAGTTATCTTGCTAACACCAATTCCATTGACCTCAATTATTGCCCCCAAAAGTCCAGCATTTATTGCAGGTGCAGAATCATACAAACTTATATTCTCTGTATTCTGTTTTTGCATTTCTAATATCTCTTTTGTTGCCAGATATTCTCTTCCATTAGATTTAATCTCATTTAATCCGCTCTCGTTTGCTAAACTTAAAATATTTTCATAATCCTTATCCTGCAAAGAAATTCCATTTATTGAGCTTATGCTGGCAATAGCTACGCTTGAAGAAGCATAGCTGTCAAAAGTTATTCCGGACGGGACAAATGCCAATGAGAAGAATGCCCATAATACTATAAAAAAGAAAATTGCTGTCAAGATATTTGCAAAGGTTCCTGCAGAGAGGATTGCCATTTGCGGGAGTTTTTTCTTGTGGCTCATTTTTTTTTCATCTAGCTCAACAAAGGCAGCCAGGAATATTGGAAGGAAGAATGGGAAAAATCCAAAACCAGTTGATTTTATTTTTATTTTATTGTAAGCTGCAAAAATGCCATGGGCAAATTCATGAGTTATTGCAATGAGTGCAATAATAATTATCCAGTATGTGAAATAAAAAGGAGGCAGGAAATTTAAATTAAATGCCTGGGGAAGATAAGGTATTAACGGCATTATAGGGGGGACTTTTACTGCTTTGACAATCTGTGGAGATGTAATGTATAGATAAACAATCTTTCCAAACAGATAAATCATACTTACCATCAAAACATACCCTAATGCAATAGAAATATAACTCAATACTCTCAGGGTTTTTTTGTATTTATTCCCAACATAATTGATGAGCTTTATCCCCCAATCAGCTTTGTACAGTAATAATAATCCTTCTTTTCTCAGATTTTTTCTGTTTAAATAAAGAAATATGGACATAAAAACAGCAAATATAATTAAGAGTATAATGTCATAGATAATAAAAGCCATTTTATCAGATTATTTTTTTCTTCAGCTTCAATTTACTTCTGATTCTTTTAAATTGAAGGGATAGAAAAAATAATTCTATCATTTTTTCTTCAAAGGCCTGAATGCCTTTTTTCCACATTTTCTGCATTTGACTTTGCCCCCTAGTATCTGAATAGGCTTGGCTTTCATCTTGCTTTTGCAATCTTTACAAACAAATACATTCTTGAAAAGTCTGTTTTGAGCTTCAGGTATTTTTGCCATTTTTTATTAAGATTTCACACCTTCCTTTTAATTATCTTTTCGCCTTCAATATCCCAATATTCCACATTTGAGTTTTCCTCTAATTCTTCTTTTATCTCTTCAGGGCAATTGACGTCAATAGTTTCAAAATTTTCCAGGTCCATAATGCTTACTTTCATATTTTCTCCAACAGAAAGAACCTGCCCTTTTCTTTTATCAACCATTGGCACCTCAAATCTCTCATGGCCAGGAACAGCTATAATTTTTTTTTGGCCATTGATTATTCCTATAGCTTCTATCCTGCACTTGGAAGCACCATGTTTTCCTGTCTTGCTTACATCAATGTTTTTAACAGTGCATGCAACTCCGTCAACCATTATATTTGTTCCTACTTTTGCTTCAGTTGCGCTGATTATTTTTAAGACCATATCTTACTGAAAAAAAATACATTTATAAACGTTTTTACTTCATAAAAATCATGGAATCACCAAAATTGCAGCAAAAAGATTTTGTTGAAATAGAGTTTACAGGAAAGATTAAAGATGGAGATATTTTTGACTCTAATATAAAAGAAGATCTGGAGAAAGCAAATATTAATGTAAAAGCAAAACCTTTTATTTTTAGAATAGGAGAGGGAATGTTTCTTAAGGGAGTTGAGGATTTTCTGATTGGCAAGGAATTTGGAAAGAAATATGAGCTAGAATTAACACCTGAAAATGCATTTGGAAACAGGAATTCTAAATTAATCCAGATAATGCCAATAAAAATATTCATGCAACAAAAAATAAATCCTGTTCCAGGGGCAGTTTTTAATTTTGATGGGAGAATAGCAAAAATTCTTTCAGTTTCTGGAGGAAGAGTTATTGTAGATTTTAACAATCCAATGGCAGGAAAAACAGTATTCTACAGGGTAAACCCGCTCAGGAAAGTAGAGGATCTAAATGAAAAAATAGAGTCATTCATTAATTTTTTATTTAAAAGAGATTTAAAATTTGAGGTTAAAGACAAAAAAATAATTATTGAAGTTGAAAAAGCAATGGTTAAATTTGTAGAGTTATTTAAGGAGAAATTTAAAGATATTTTTGACATGAACTTGGAAGTGAGAGAACTGTCAGAGAAATCAAAAATACCTGATAAAAAAGAAAGCAAAAAACAATAATCAGACTACAATAATTCTTATAAATGCTAATCTCATAGTTATTTATTATGGAAGATAATTATAATGGGAGAGAGTTTCATGACCAGAAAGGAATTGAGCATATTTCTATAGGATTATCACAAGAACTAAAAGACATTGATAAAGAATTAGAAGAAATTCTTAAAAAACAGTCGGCAAAAATTAAAGTAGTTGGTGTTGGAGGTGGAGGAAATAATTCTTTGAGTAGGATGAAAGAGATTGGAATAAAAGGAGGGGAATTAATTGCTATAAATACCGATGCCCAAGATTTACTGTATGCTAATGCAGACCATAAAATTCTTATTGGTAAAGAGTTAACTCAAGGCTTGGGTGCAGGAAGCAATCCTCAAGTAGGGCAGGAAGCAGCAAAGGAATCAGAGGCAGAGATAAAGAAAAAAATTTCTGGAAGTGATATGATTTTTATTACCTGTGGACTTGGAGGTGGAACTGGTACTGGTGCAGCTCCAGTTGTTGCAAAGATATCAAAAAAACAAGGAGCTTTGACAATAGGAGTTGTAACCATGCCATTTACAATTGAGGGAAAAAAGAGAGTTGAAAATGCAATGAATGGACTGGAGAAGATGGAGGCTAATGTTGACACTCTTATTGTAATCCCTAATGATAAACTTCTAGAACTTGCTCCAGAATTACCTCTTCATACTGCATTTAAAATTGCAGATGAGATATTAACAAATGCTGTTAAAGGAGTAACAGAGCTTGTAACAGTTTCTGGTTTAGTGAATCTTGATTTTGCAGATATAAGAGCAGTCATGGTTGATGGAGGGGTTTCATTAATTGGGATGGGTGAATCAGACACTGAAAACCGGGCATTGGATGCTGTTGAAAAAGCAATACAAAATCCTCTTTTGGATGTGGATATATCAAATGCAAAAGGAGCTTTGGTTAATATTGTCGGAGGCGCAGACATGAGCTTAGATGAATGTAAATCAATTATTGAAACAGTCGGGGAAAAAATAAGCCCTGATGCAAAATTAATCTGGGGTGCTCAGATTGCTCCAGACATGGAAAAATCTATCAGGGTCTTGCTTATCGTTACAGGAGTCAAAAGCTCACAGATTTTAGGAGCTGGAGAATCAATAGAAAGCTTAAAGCACAAAGAAATTGAAGAAGAGCTTGGGATAGATTTTTTTGAATAAAATGGTAAGAAAACTAACAGAACTTGCTAATGAAGATTTAAGATTCTTGAAAAAATTAGATATAAAACTTCATAGAGTTAGAGATAGCACATACACTCCAAATATATCTGGAGAACCTTTCTCTGTTTCTGTTGATACATATACTGATAAAAAAATGAATTCTAAGGAGATTAAGAAAGTGTTAAAATTAGCAGATAAAGGAAGTCTCATTTTCTACCCAATTAATACTGCATGTGGTTTTGAAGTTGGTTTTGAAGTTGCAATATCTGAGCCAATACTTAAATTTAAGGAATCACAATTGCCTGAAAATTATGATTTTAAGAGAGTTTCAAAAACATTTATGAAAAAAGAAAATATAGCTAGAGCAAGTCTTATTGGAGTAAAGATAATTAATAATCGAAATCATTATGATTATTGAATAATTTTAAAAACTATCTATTTCTAATTAAAATATGGTGGAATTAGTTAATTCAGCAAAATCATTTGTTTTGAAATGCAAAAGAGTCTGGCTGGTTATGAAAAAACCAACGAGAAAAGAATTTGAAATGGTTACTAAAGTTTCTGCTGTAGGAATTGCTTTATTGGGGGTTATAGGTTTTTTAATATCTATAATTATGAAGAGTTTTATTGAATAAAAATTTTATTTTCTAGGATTTTATAGATTTAATGTTGCAATCTTTTCATTTAGTAATATTTATAAACCTTGATTTTTAAATAATATCAGCTACTTCTTAAATAATTAAGGCGTAGTTGGAACAAAATAATCAACCTTGAGTCTAACTTAAGGGAAAATAGAAAACCGGGAAAATCTAAAGGAGAGATTTTCTGGCCTAGAAAATTCAAAATAAAAAAGAATTTTCTAAGAAACCGTAGGTTGTTTTCAATGTTATTCATAATAAAAGTCATAACAAACAAGGAAGAAAAGGCAGTAGAAATGATAGCTGAAAGAGCTAGAAAAAAAAATGCCAATGTTTATTCTGTCTTAAGGCCTCACGGATTGAGAGGGTATGTCATCTTAGAGGCAGAGGATAGGGAGTCGGCTGAAGAGGGTGTTTTCAATCTTCCTTATGTAAAAGGAATTATCGGAAAGACAATCAGCTATGATGAAATTAAGAACATGGTTGAGCCTTCTGTGACAACTGTTTCAATAAAAGAGGGGGATATTGTAGAGATAATCTCAGAACCATTTAAAAAAGAAAAAGCGAAAGTTATAAGAATAGACAAGCAAAAAGAAGAAGTTGTGGTAAGCTTGCTTGGGGCAGTTGTTCCATTGCCAGTTACAATTAAATTAGACAATGTTAAGGTGATAAGAAGAGAAGAGGGAGAAGCAGAGGAATAACAAGATGCAGATTAAATTATTAGTTGAGGGTGGAAGCATGCAGCCAGGACCAGCTTTAAGCCAGAAACTTGGGCCAGCCGGGATTAATGTTAATCAGGTTATACAAAAAGTAAATGATGCAACAAAAGATTTCAAAGGGTTAAAAGTTCCCGTTGAATTGGATGTTGATCTCGCTTCAAAGAGTTTTGATGTCAAAGTATTTTCTCCGCCTGTTTCAGAATTATTAAAGAGAGAGTTAGGGTTTGAAAAGGGATCAGGGCTTCAGAAAAAAATGAAGATAGCAAATGCTTCAATAGAACAGATTATATCTGTAGCAAAAATAAAACTTCCAAACATGCTCTGCAAGGATTTAAAGGCTGCTGTTAAGACAGTCGCAGGAACTTGCGTTAGTTTAGGGGTTTTAATTGAAAACAAATTAGCTGCAGAAGTTGAAAAAGAAATAGA
>CAZXWV010000026.1:0-6903 GCA_964644735.1 Candidatus Woesearchaeota archaeon | reverse complement strand
AGGCAAGAGCAATAAACTGGACAGGATTGTCAGCTGGAGTTTATTATTACAATGTTACTGTAAATGACAGCGTGGGCAATTCAAATTCCACATCTACAAGAACTATAACATTAGACACAACTCTTCCTCTAATCTCTATTGTCTATCCAACAAACACAAGTTATAACATCAATGTTTCATCATTAAATTACACAGTATCAGACACAAATCTTCAGTCATGCTGGTATTCATTAAATAGCGGAGCAGCAAATACTACAATCACATGCGGAACAAACGCAACAGGATTAACATCAGCAGAAGGCTCAAATACCTGGAAAGTTTATACAAATGATTCAGCAGGGAATACAAATTCAAGTTCAGTTACTTTCTTCAAGGATACAGTCAATCCACTAGTAACAATAAACTCTCCTGCAGCTCAAAATTACACTCAGTTAACTGCAAACATATCTCTTAATGAAGCAGGTAACTGCCAGTATTCTTTAAACACTGGAGTAACCAATGTAACAATGACCAACAACGGTAATACAAATTTCAATCATACCAACTCTTCAATTGCCGACGGAGTTTATACATTAAGGGCTTATTGCAACGATACTCTCGGGAATACAAACTACTCATCATCAGTGAGCTTCCAGATTGACAACACCAAGCCATTAATATCATACGGAACAGGAACAGAATCCAACAACTCATTTAAATCGCAGACTAATGTTTATGTTAATGTTTCTGTTACAGAACTTAATGAAGGAACAATAACTTTCTTATTATTTAATTCAACCGGCCAGGTAAATTCAACTTTATTTACTAATCAGGCAAGAGCAATAAACTGGACTAATCTTTCAGAAGGTAGTTATACCTATAATGTAACTGTGAATGATACTGCTGGAACCAGCAATACAACCTCAACAAGAACAATTATTTTAGATACTACCGCTCCAACAATTTCAACTGCACTCTCTTGTTCTCCAACATCTGCAAGAGTTGGGCAGACAATAACTTGTACAACATGTTCAGGAACAGATTCTGGCAGCAATGTTAGTTCAACTAGTTTCACTGCAAATCCAACAACTTCATCAACTGGGTCATACACAACAACATGCACTGTTACAGATTATGCTGGAAATTCTGCAACATCTTCTGTAAGCTATACAGTAACTAGTGAAGGAGGTTCTGCAGGAGGAACAACTTCATTCTGGTCAAATACATATAATCCGACAGAAGACCAATTAATTAACGGATATATAAAAGAATTAAAAGTTGAAGAAAGAGTGCGAATTAAGATAGATGGGGTGGACCATTATGTTGGAGTTAAAGAAGTTACATTAACCAGTGCAACAATAGAAGTACAAAGCACCCCTGTTGAAGTGCAATTAAACATAGGCGAAGATGGAAAATTTGATGTCACAGAAGATGGTTTTTATGACATTTATTTTATGCTAAACGGGATTGCTAATAATAAAGCAAATTTAACAATTCAAACAATTTATGAAGAAATTCCAAAGGGAGAAGAAGCGATAACAACTACTGGAGAAATTATTGAAGAAGAACCAGCAGTTGAAGAAAAAACAGAGGAAAAAAGCCTAGCTTGGTTATGGGGTTTAATAGGGATAATTGTTTTAGTTATTATTTTTTGGCTTGCAAAAAAGAGAAGAATAAGAGCAAAACATCTTAGCCATAGACGTTAACTAATATTGATTAATGATAAACTATTTTAATGCGCTTTTTCTTTAGTTAACATGAATGTCGGTGAAATAGAAAAATACAAGAAAGAATGGATGATTGCTGATTCAAAAAATTCTAAAGAATTTTTTGACTCGTCAAAAATCAAAGATTCTATTTTTGCCGACTTGCATATTCATTCTAGATTCTCCAGAGCCTGTAGCAAGAATATTGATTTTGAAAATTTAGTAAAATGGGCTAAAATAAAAGGATTAGACTTGTTAGGAACAGGGGATTTTACCCACCCTATCTGGATAGAAGAAATAAAAAAACTGAAAGAAAAAGATGGATTTTATTATTATAATGATTTTCCATTTGTTATCTCCGGAGAGATTTCTTTGATATATACCCAGGAAAAGGGAAGAAGAATTCATCTAGTTCTTCTTGTCCCGTCTGTTGAAATTGCTGAGAGAATTAATTCTTATTTGGATAAAAAAGGGAGAAGAGATTATGATGGAAGGCCGATATTCAAAATTCCTGCAGATGAATTTGTTAAAGAGATGATGAATATTTCAAAAGATATAGAGGTAATCCCGGCACATGCATGGACTCCTTGGTTTGGAGTTTTTGGGAGTATGTCTGGATTTGACAGTTTAAAAGAGTGTTTTAAAGAACAATTCAGCAATATTCATGCCATTGAAACTGGCATGAGCAGTGACCCTGAAATGAATTGGATGGTTAATGAACTAGAGGATAAATCAATTATAAGCTTCTCAGACGCCCATAGTTTCTGGCCGTTCAGGTTAGGCAGAGAGGCAACAATATTCAAAAAAACAGAGTCTTATAATGGAATTATATCTCAGATAAGGAATAATAGTTTTATTGCAAGCATAGAAACAGACCCAGCTTATGGGAAATATCATTTTGACGGCCATAGAATATGCAATTTTTCATGCTCTTCGTTGAAAACAAAAGAATTAAATGGAATCTGCCCTGTTTGCAAAACTCCCTTAACAATTGGAGTTGAAAATAGAGTTGAGCAGCTTTCTGATAATCATGAATACATTAAGAATAAGCAAAAACCAAGAAATGCCAAGCCTTTTTATAAAATACTCCCTTTGCATGAAATAATCTCGCTGTCTACTGGTGGGAGCATCACAGCTAAAAAAACATGGGCGGTTTACAACACTCTTATTGAAAAATTTGAAAACGAGTTTAATGTTCTTTTAAATGTTTCAAGAGAAAATTTAATTAGGGATTTCCCTGAAAATAATTTGCTAGTAGACTTGATAATCAAAAATAGGGAAGGAAAAATAAAAGTTAAGCCGGGTTTTGATGGAGTTTATGGAATTGCCCTGATTGGCGATGGTAAAAAACAAGAGAAGAAAATAGAAAATCAAAAAAAATTATTCTAATTCATATCTTGAAAGCTTTCTAGCTTTATTCAGCATTTTTTCTCCAAATAATGAAAAAAGAGTGTATGCAGTTTTTGTATTCTCGTCTTTTATGCTTCTAACGGCATTCTCCAAACTTTTTTTGATACAGAAAATTTTGTTTTTAAAATCTTCCTCAGATCTTAATTTCAAATCTTTAAGTAGATCTAATGAATTTCTATATGCTTTTAATCCATCTATTGTTGATATAAAATTTTCATCATGCTTTCCAGATATGAAATAATACCCATTTAATGAATCATCCATAAATTTTATTCCGTCTTCAAGAGATTTTCGCATTTTCATAGGGGATTTTTCATCCTTATCCAAATCATTCAAAACTATGGCTATTTCTAAAGACATAAATCCATTACTAAATGTTTCAGCCTGTTCTTTCATTAACAAAGTCTCATACATTTCATTTATCATTGTTCAGATAACTTAAATTTCTTAGATTTATATACTGACTCAAGAAACAAGAACTATTTATTCTTTTGTATACTATTTTTATTGTCAAATTGGATTTAATATCAAACAGGTCTGTTGCATTGTCTGATTTGGCAATTAGAGATTTCTGTTTTACAGCCGAGCGTAATCTCCAATCAGTTTGCTGTGGAGATAGCGAAGGCTTAGGAAATCTCTTTATTTGTAATTAGTCTTTAACTGATTTTATCTTTATGTATTTATAATGCGCTTCATCAGTAAGTTGGTTGCATTCAGGGCAGATCTTTTTTATAGTATAAATCTTGCATGGTCTGCATTTTTTAAGCTTCATTTTTCTTAAATTATCCTATTTGATCTTTTATAGAACTAAGTATCTTCCCTGTTTCATTAGCTAGATTTTGCATCACTTCTTTTTCTGTAGCCTTTGGATTTCTATTTAGATAATTAATAACAAAATTAGCAGCAGCTATTCCGACTATTTTTACATCTCTACCTGCTTTAATATCCATCATTACATGTCTCATGATTCTTTCATTTTCAGCATACGGATTTTTCTTTTTATAAGAATAAGCAGAACTTGCACCGACGATCATAGCTATTTTTTCATCTTTTATCATTTTGAATATAATTTTTATTAGTTTAAATTCTTTTATAATACACTACTTTAGGTTAAGAATGTACTCTTTTAATCTTGGGTGAAATGAGGTTGTGAAATATTCTTCCAGCTTTTCAGGCTTAACCCATTTCAACTCAATCAAGTCATCGGCAGGTTTTTCCTTGCCTCCAACAACTTCACATAAATAATATATTGCAAGAAAATCTTTTTTTTCAGGATATAGTTTGGAGAATACTGCCCCGAGATTTTTAACATCAAGGCCTGTTTCATCCTTAATCTTTCTTTCCATAGTTTCTTCCAGCTCTTCGTTGTATTCTGGACGCCCACCTGGAAATGCCCATGTTAATTCTTTTATATGCGGATCACTCTCTCTTCTTCCAATAAGTATTTTTCTTGTTTTTGTATCAAAAACTATTCCTAACAGAATCACCTGGAAAACTCCCTTCTTTTCTTTATCCGAGGTTTGTTTCATAAAATTATGTTTTATTAATCATATTTAAGCTTTTTGCTTTGCTAGCCAATAAATAGAAATAATCAAATATAATATTTACTTCTCTTTAATACTAAATTCCATTCCTTCTTTTTTAGCATTTTTTTCCAGTTCTTCTGTTATTTTCCTGAACTTGCTGTCTGCTGATTTGATATCCCCTGCTTCACTCTTAATCAAATATCTTCCTGCTGAAATATAATTCACTTCTCCATCCATAACTTTTCCTAAAATTCCTTTGATTAGTTCTAAGCCATTTGGAGAAATTGTCTTTAAATTAATTTCTTTTTTCACAATTGCTTTTTTTTGTTTTTGTGATTTTAAAATATCCAGTATCTTTTCCGAATTATCTTTTCCAACAATCATCTCAATTTTTTTCGGGTCTTCTTTCGCTTCCTGCAATAAATCATAAATACTTTCTTTTTCATAAATTTTATTAATAATTTTGTCTGCCTCTTCCCCCAAAACACTTTTTAAGATGCTTTGATAGCTTTTCTCCTGCTTGAACTGTTCTGTAACTTCTTTTCTTTCTTTTTGTGTAACTCTCCTCAAAGATAGGTCTATTCTATCCCCTGAAATTCTAAGAATTTTACAGACAATTTTTTTCTTTGGGACAACATAATCCCTTAGATTCCTTATCCTTCCAGGAGCAATCTCACTTAGAATAATACCTCCTTCTAATTCTTTTCCGATTGAGTCTATTTTTACAAAAACTACTGTTCCAACGATTCTATCCACAGTGCATAAAACAACATCTCCAACATCTAATCTCATAAATTAGGAATAGAATTAAGCATTTTAAATCTTTACTAATTCAATCTCAAGATTTTTTCTTAAATTGTCAATAAACTCCTGCTCTTTATCACTGGCGATAAGGCATCCAGCTGCAAATTCATGCCCTCCAACATCCCCCCCAACTATTTTTATAACATTATTCAGAATTTCTCTCACATTTCTTCCAGTTTTTCCAACATTTCTTGAAGATATTTTTATTTTATCTTCATAATGAGCCATAGTTGTTATTACAGTTCCTTTTTCATACAATGAGGAATTTGAAATTATACTTGCGATTGTTCCAATTATTGTATCCTTTATCTCTTTTTTTGCATTAATTATTACAAACCCGTTCCCCTCTATCTTTTCTGTTTCTGCCACAAATTTTAATCCAGAAACAATCAGCTGCCTATATTTTATATACAATGATTCTGCTATTTTTTTTGCTTTTGATATCTCCATACAGAATTGAACTGCGATATGACTTTTTCCTAATCTTGAGCATGCATTAATCATTGCGCTCAATTCTCTAGCATCTTCTATTTTATTAAACATCTTTACTAAAAAAATATCCCCTACAATTTCTTTATTTACTGATTTTGAATCCGTTAACATTATTGCAGTTACTAGTCTAGACATCTCATCATCATCTAATTCTATGAGGCTTTTGTATTTCCCATTTACTGGCTTTAGCCCTATCCCCCTCAATAATTCAAGAACTCCTTCGGTATTCCCGGTAATTCCATTAATATATCTACTGGAGCAAAATTCAAGAACTCTATTTATAGGTCTTGTTGAAGGATATATAAGAAGACCTCTTTTTCTTTTAATTTCACTGTCATTTAATATTTCGTGGTTTAAATTATCTATCTCTTTTTCAAGCATGTCCCCAATCATCCCTATTATTGCAAGTTTCGCAGATTGTTTATTTTTTTCATCTATTTCCTTACAGAAAAGATATGCTAATCCAGCACTGCTTATTTTTTGTTTCCCATGCAATTCCGGATTAATTATAGAAACATTTTCTGGAATATCTTGGATTATTTCATGATGGTCGATTATAAAAACATCAGTCAATCCAGAGTTTGCAATGTAATTTAAACTCCCTGACGCTAAATCTAAAAATATTGTTACTTCTTCTTTTGATAAACCATAAATAAACTGCTCTTCAATGCTCTTTACAATTTTTAAAGAAAATTTTTTGTCTAATCTTTTTAGTGCCTGAATCATTATGCTGGCAGAAGTGATGCCATCTGTATCAAAATGACTTATTATTTGAATCTTTTTATCCTTAATTTTTTCAAGAAATTTACTGACAACAGATTTAATTTCTATCTCTAATGAATTATCCCTCTTTTTCATTTGCACTAAAAAAATTTAATTGCAGAAAACAAAATTAATCCTCTACATCTAGGCAGAGGACATTGCTTTGCAATGTCTTTTGTTTTCTGTCCCACAACTCAGAAAATTCCAATTTGAATTTTCTGGGC
>CAZXWV010000025.1:0-6932 GCA_964644735.1 Candidatus Woesearchaeota archaeon | reverse complement strand
TGTTGAAAATGCAGTTGTCATGGATGTTGCATTTTTCTCATCAAAATTGCATCTCTTAAAGTCATAGTAGCATTCTGCTTTCTCGTCTGTCTCAAGTATCAACTGGTTCCCTTCATAATAAATTCTTGTGGCTGTCGGAGATTTATAATCCAAAGCTAAATGGAATTCAGTGTTCCCATAAGCAGTATTTTTTGCACTGTCCTCGCATTTTATAGGTATCTCAAACCATCCTTCAAATAAAATCAGCTCTTGCTTATGGATGCTTGAGAATGTATCAAAAAACTGAATCCAGTTTTCTCCCCATTTGTAATAGCAGATTGCGTTTCCATCTTCTGCCCCTCCTGAAGTTTTAACTCCTATTTCAACAGATAAAGGCTCAAATCCTTGCCTTACCTCTCCTTCAGGGGAAACTGAATTTATTTTTAATTCGCTTTTTGATTTATGCAATGTATAAATAAAATCTTCTACATTAATATTCCTTGATTTGTTTTGAGGAGGTAGCCAGGGCTGGTCTTTGCATTTAATGTAGATTTTATTTTCATCTTCTGTTAGTTGAGTAAGGTTTGTATTGCACTCCCACCCATACAATCCTACTTCACTCAGCTCTGTTTTGCAATTCATAGAATTCATCATTAGCTCATAGCTCTTGCCTGGGGATTTGTCATATTTGCATTCTGCCGGCTCATTTAAATAAATACTCAAATTAGACTCTGTTGAGCTGTATTTCAAGAAGCTTCCTGTTTGCGGAGCATAAATCATTATGTTTGCTGGGGTTAAATCCGGCCCTGAGTTGATGCAGAAATTTACCATGTACTCATCTAAATTAAAATTTCCGTTATAATCCTGGCATCTCACATACATATTTGTGTTTCCAAACATCTGCTTTAAATCTCCTGACACGTTATAAACAGCCATGCTGTCCAGGCTGGGCATAAAGAATGCAAATGTATGGTTTATTGAGAAGAGATTTTTCTCAAGAGGGTATTCTTCCATCTCGTCATAATTGTTTGTTTTCTCCATCCCAAATTTGCACTGCGCATATTCGTCTGTCTTTAACTCAAACAAGACAGGAGTAAATTCAGGTATGCAATCTCCATTAACTGTTCTTACACTAACTTTCTTTTCAGCTTCTTCCTTGAACTGATACCCTTGAGTAATATCCCCCAACGAGATTATTGGGGGTTTGCCGTCATTAGGAATAGCTTCACAAATAGGGTTGTCTGTTTCTTCATTTAATAATTTGCATGCGCTTCCTAAGCTGTCGCATCTATATTGAGAGCACGGCTTTAGAGGGTCATCATTGCATTTCTTGCAATCTTTTCCTCCTATTGGAGCCTGCCAGGGCATGCATGTAAATGTAACCTTTCTTTCTTTTACCTTCCCCCAACCAACTATGGCTACAAAAACAACTACAGCTATTGCTACCCAGAAAACAACTGCTACTAAGGTTGATAATGCTCCAAGTGCTGAAAGTCCTGTTGTCGCATATGCGTATCCTGCTGCTGCTCCAGCAACCCCTGCTGCCAATGTCATTACTGTTGCTCCTGTCCCAGTTAGTTCAAGTTTGCCAGCAAGAAATCCTCCTGCCAGCAACCCAAGTGTTAAACCTGTTAGTGCTCCTGAAAATCCAGCTAATGTAGTTGATGACATAATTCCTGGTGTAGTTGATGTTCCTGTTATAGTTGTAGTTGTTGTTCCTTCTATTGTTCCTGTTATAGACATCCATGTTGATGTAGTTACTGTTGTTCCTGTTAGAAATGATGTCAATCCTAACCCCTTTGCCACCATTATCAACGACCCTCCTGCCCCAGAAATTGTTCCAAGCATTTTATTAGCTTTATCTACTGAGCTTTCTTTAGGAGGAGGAATTCCTTCTATAGATGTTCCAATAGCCGACGAGATAAATGCATCTATGTCTTGCGGTTGAGCATACTGTCCTTCAACCGGTTTGGCATACTTGACATAATCTTTCCATGAAACTTTTGGAGATCTTGAAACTTTAATATTGTCGCTTCCCTGACCGATGTAATTAACATAGCTTCCGCAATCACCTAAAGAAACACACAGCTCATTCATCTCTTTTGCAAAAGTTATTTTTTCACAATTGCAGTTTTGCTTGCATTTCCATCTCCCTTTCCAGTCTTTTACATAAACAACAGTGCATGTCTGGTCAGCCATTGCGCATAATTCAGAGCTTGCTGATGGGTCATTTAAATCAAATCCTCTAGGATATCTCCCGACGCATACATCAAACTTGAATTTTTTGTCAACATTGACATTGTTAATCATGCAATGCTTGTTTTTATTGCATAACTCTTTCATGTTTTTTTCAGAGTTGTAATGCAGGCAGGCAATCGCTTCATTCATAGTGCAAGCTGATATGGAAAAACTTTTATCGCCTTCTTTAATATCTGACTGAGCGCAAATCTGCCCTCTGTAATCAGCGCACGGCTCGCTTTTTACTGCCCCCTCAACGCACATTCTTTTCCAGTGCCTGCTTCCGACAGTATCTTTCCCATCGCCGATATATCCGTCATACTCACACCAGCTTTCTCCATTGCTTCTCTCTTTTCCAGATGCATCTGTACATTTTAAGCTCTTGCAGACATAGTTCCCGTCTTTTACTTTTTTTCCTCCGGCTTCTGAAGATGGAAAGCATTTGCTGCTCAACGCATAATTGCAATTCCCACAGCTTTCAGAGTTAATATTATCTGAACTTGGATTGCAGCTTTTTTCTTTGGATAATATCCTGCCGTTATTCCATGAAGCAGTTTTGTCAGCTGAATAAATATTCTCTCTGTTTCCGCATGAATCAAGCCAGTAAATCTCGTCTTCTCCTTCAACACATCCTATGCTCTTCTGTTTTGTGCAGTTGGCTCCTAAACTCGGATTAGAGCACAAATTGTCTTTTGAGAATTTTCCGTTCATTCTCAAACATTCTGATTCTGTTGCAAATTTGCAAGCTCCTTCCTGCAGGATGCATGCTCCTTTAAACTGGCTCGCGCCAATTGCAAGGCACTCCCATTCTGTTTCAACATCTCTGAAATCTTTTTTAAATCCTAAAAAAGCAGAATCTTTTTCACAGCTTTTCTCTGTCTCAAATTTAGTGTTTTTTCCTAAAACACAGCATCCTTTCTGGCATTCCCTGACATCGCAAGCTTTGCTGTCTTCCCATACCCCTCCGTCACTCCTGCATTTTTCCCACGGAGAGTTGGTTGTACATAACCCTTCTTTTTCATCAATACAGCACCCTATTTTGCAGTTAGCTACCTGATTGCAGCTTGTAGGAACAGGATTATCGCAGCTTTCTTTGTCAAACGGAGAAATATCCTGACAGATTGCTCCATCTTCTGTTTTAGGGCAGCAATAAAGCCCTTGAGCAGAAATCATTCCTATTTGTTTTATATCTAAAAATCCTATCAGCAAATTTATGCTAGAATTAATTGTTTTTTTAATTTTTTTTGATATTGTCTTTGAGTTTTGAATGCCGGAAGAATTAGACTGGCTTATTAAGTAGCTTTCGGCAGTAGATAGATTAACCAATAAAATAATTTGGAAAATAACCACGGCTAGGAAAATAAATTCTGTTTTTTTGCTTATTTTGTTTAGCTTCATTTTGATATTTCAATCTTCCATTCAAAATGGAGATTCAAAATTTTTAATTTTGTTATCATTTTAAATCCCTGGGGGTATCACGCAGCTTCTTACAGCAAACCTAAATTTTTCTTCACTATCTTTGTGCTGCACAGTGTAAATTGTCGACAAGTCGCTTGTTCTGAATTTATCTATGTTGAATTCTGGATTTAATAACATATATCCTAGATGCTCAAAATTGCAGTATTCTCCTTCCTGGCTTGTAATCTCCTGGACAACTCTTGCCAGATCATACAATCTAGTTGGTATTGCAATCTCAAAATTTTCTTTGCTGGATGTTTCCTCTGTTTTTGTTAATGTAATCTTTCCGTCTATATTTATAGAAACTCTTCTTGGCATTAATTCAACTTCAAATCCATTATATTCTGAAGTTACTTCATAACCCTGCTTCTCCAGGCTTAATTTCAATTCACTAAAGCAGTTTTCAACATCTTCATTTATGTAATCTTTTATCTCTTCTTTTATATGCTGAATAAGCATTGGCTCCTGGTTTATGCATGAAACATAATAATTCCGAGTATAGCATAAATAAGATATGTTTGTGTAGTATCCTTCATCTTCAAACATAAATGTTTTGTAAATAACCGGGCTGATATGCCCACCCTGCGACAGTAACAAATCAACAGCGTCTTTAACTTTGTCATTTATGCAGGAAAACAGGAATTTCTCAGGACTTGCTTCTTCTTTTCCTCCTATCTTGCCTGGAATCCCCCCTTTAAAAATAAAGAATAATGCAATTACCCCGATAACTATTAATCCAGCTATTATAAAAATAGTTGCCTGCGAGCGTTTTGACTTTAGGCTGAATTTTTTAATATTTACTTTTAAAGTCAAGGCGCGAGTCCCTCTCTTTTCCATGAGATAATTAATATTTTTCAACTTATAAATATTTGTTAGGATAAAAATTTTATAAGTTTGTTCTTGGAGCTTTTGATAATTGGTTTAATAATACTATTCTGATAGCTTCTTGATAAACTCATTTACAATAAGTCTCTTCTTTTCATTTGACAAAGAAAAAAGAGATTTTTTGACCATTTTTTCAGAAATTGTAAATAAATAGTTCAGCTTGATTACGCTTTCTTTTACAGCCCCTTCCTTTTTTGATAATGGGATTCCTCCAATTTTTAGATTGCTCGTTATCCCGGCTACAACAATATTCCCATACTCTCCATATAATACTGTTGCAGGCCTGGTTTTAATATTACTGGAATCTGCAAACTGAATCTCTGCAAGAACGACCTCCCCTAATTTATGCATTTTCCCAAGCCTCATCTTTTTTATTGTCCCATAACTCCTGCATTTTTGGCTGCTGTATTCTATGCAAAAACTCGTCGTACTGGCTTCTTCTTTTTGCCTCAAGAAATATTTTTATCATCTTTCTTAATAAATCATTAGATGTTTCTCTAGGATATTCCTTTATTTTCTTCAAAAGCTTTACAGTTTCTTTGTCTAAAATAATTGTTGTTTGCACTGTATATAGTTAACTATATACCAACTATACAAATTTTTCGATAAAAAATTATCCTCTTATATAGCAAAGTAAAACCTATATAACAAGTCACAAGAGAATTAGGAATTACTCTTAGATAAAATGTATTTTATTAAAATTGAAAAGATTGCAGGGAAAAAATTATGGAGATTTTAAGGAAAATCTTCAAGAGGACTTTATTGTCTCAGAGGTTATTCCTTTTATGGTCAAAGCTCATGCCGAATCTAAGGTTGTAAAACTCTAAAATAACCCCTTTTCCTCGTCGCTATAACAGTATATTTATAGAGATTAATAATTTTAATAATATACGTAATAACAAAAGCCCTTATGAGGGGTAGAATAGAGGTTTAAATCATATTCGGATACTAACTAAATATAGAGGGTTATTAGTCTGTCTCGACTCTCGGAGCAAGAATAAATGCAAGCTCCATATGAGGTGTTTTGAAATCCATCCTTAAAGGATGGTCATTTGCAAAATTAAGTGTTGCCCTCTCTGAAATCTTTGCCCCTTTTATGAATTTTTGCAGATATTCTAAGCTGTATCTAGCCTTGCAATCTTCCGCCTCTATTTTTGCTTCATCCCCAGAAAATTCTGACCTTGCGGAATTCACCCCTTTGGCTTCAATCATAAATTTTCCTCCGTTGATTATGAACGAGCAGGCATCAGCAACAACCATACAGTCTTCAATTGAAGCAACTAAATCAAGTGAGCTCATTTCAACAGTTGAACTAAACTCAAGATTTGGCATCTCCTTTTCTTCACTTTCTATTTCTATTAAATTAAGTATAAAATTTCTCTTTATTCTGTCATGAATCTGAATGCTTAGTAAGTTTTCTTTTTTCTCTAAAATTAATGAACTTCCTGTTCCGCATCTTTTAAGTATTCTTTTCAAGTCATCTAAATTTATCCCTAAAACTTCATTGCCAGATTCAAATTGGGAAAAGGCGCTTTTCGGGAGCTTAAATCCAACCATCGCAACATTTGCAGGGTCTATTGCAATAATGCTCATCCCAAATTCATTCACCCTAATCCTAACTTCTGTGACTAATTCAGATATTAATTCTATTGCTTTTGATAAAGCCGCAGGGTTTTCAAGTTTTACTAACATATTTTTAAGAATATAAGTTGTCTTTTAAACATTTTTATTGTTAAGTATAACTAACTGCTTAAATCAATACCGTACAAATCAGATACTTCAGAAGCTGACAAGCTCCTGTTAAAAATCATTACTTCATCTATTGAGCCGTTATAGGTAAGAGCAGGTTGAGTGAAACTTCTCCCCCCTATTGTCATTTGAGTAACATTGCTGTAATTTCCGGGAACGTTTGACATGGTATTGCTGATTACATTATCTAAATAAAAGTTAGAGCCTACTCCTCTATTTGCTGTAAAAACAACATGATGCCATTCTGTATCAGATAATTGAAGATTGCTATATCTTGTAGAACTAAGAGCATAAAAAGAAAGATTATTAGAAGTAGGTGCGTTATAAACACCAAACCCTTGAGTAGCTCCTGATGTTATTCTTCTATCTATTAACCACATTTGGGCATTATTTGCCCCTTTTTTTAACCACATACTTATGGTAAAATTTATTCCTGTACCAAAGTCAAAATCAGATGAGTAAGGAATATTAATATAATCATTCACTCCGTCAAATTGATAAGCCCCTCCATATTTCCCTGAAGAATTAAATACTGCTCCTGTGATAGTTCCGTCATTGCTCCCAACAGAATCCTTGGCATCTCCTTCAAATCTCCACCATGAAACTAATCCAGTCATGCTTTT
>CAZXWV010000024.1:4868-7315 GCA_964644735.1 Candidatus Woesearchaeota archaeon | reverse complement strand
TCTAAGAAAACTGCCAGTTTTAACTGGCAGTAAAATACAAAGAGTTTTTTATATCTTCAATGTTATTTTCTACTTGAATAGGCATATTAGCAAATTTATTATTTTTATCTTTGTGATAGTTTATTGTTGCAATAGGGTCTTTTAGCTGGTGGCCAGTTAATATACCAACAACACTCTCCCCTTTTTTGATTATTCCTTCTTCTACTAATTTTTTTACCCCTGCTATTGTTACAGCGCTTGCAGGTTCACATCCGAAACCATTTCTTCCAACAACCGCTTTTGCATCTAAAGCTTCCTGATCTGAGACAGACCTTACAACTCCATTACTCCATTCAATTGTTCTTAATGCTTTTGTTAAATTAACCGGTCGGTTTATTTCAATTGCAGAGCATATTGTTTTAGCCTTCCTGTCTTCTTCATCCATTTTTTTGTAGAATTTTTCTATTTTATTTAAATCAACCTTTCCATCATTCCATCTAATCTTTTCCTGATTTACAATTCTATCAAATGTATCTGCTCCTTTCGCATTTATGACGGCAATTCTAGGGATTTTATCTATTAATCCAAGTTCCTTTAATTCATAAAGTGCTTTTCCAAATGCAGAAGTGTTGCCAAGATTTCCTCCAGGAACAACAATCCAGTTAGGGGCTTTCCAATTAAATCCTTCTAATACTCTATAAATAATTGTTTTTTGGCCTTCAAGCCTGAAAGGATTAACAGAATTCATAATGTAAAGAGATTGTTCTTTTCCTATCTCCAATACTTTTTTCATTGCATCATCAAAATCACCGTTAATCTGAATAACCTTTGCTCCATACTCGAGGCTTTGCGCAAGCTTTCCAATAGCTATTTTTTCATTTCCTACAAAAACGATTGCATTCATTGTTCCCAATTCATTTGCTGAAAAAGCAGCCATTGAAGCAGAAGTATTTCCTGTTGATGCGCAAATAACTTTCTTTTTATCAATTATCTTAGCATGAGTAAATGCTGCAGCCATGCCATTGTCCTTGAATGATCCTGTTGGGTTGTCCCCTTCAAACTGCAGATAAAATTTGTCTTTATTTAAGCCAACATAATTTGCAACTTCTGTCAATCTAAATGGGGATGTTTGCCCTTCTTTTCCGTCTAAAGACACAAGAACAGACAGGAAGTTTTCTTCTTGCAAAGGAAAAGCCAATAACTCTCTGAATCTCCATACTCCGCTTTTGTCAAATATATTTTGTGGATTAGCTTTTCTTAGTCTGAATAATTCTATGAGTGAAGAGGCATCTTGATTAGAATATAAAACATCCAGCAGATTTCCACATTTTGGGCATTTTGTAATCTCAGTATGGATATCTTCCTGGAAATTGCACGACGGCATAATGCATTTAATATACGACTTCATAAATTCTTGAGAAATTGCCCCCTTAAATATATTTGTAATGAAATATTCTATCTCTTAATCTCTTTCCAGGAAATTTTCTTCTTTTTTAATTCAACAAGCTGAGGAAATTGCTCTTCAAAAACCGGCCTTTGAGTTTGATAAAATATCCCCATAGGTATTTTTTTAACATCGCTGTAATCAAATTCTCCAGCTTTTTTCCATGCCTCATCAAAATTAGTTTTATCATGCCCTTTTTCTTCAAGCGAGTATGTTTTATCCTTATATCCGATGTCAGGGTGGAATATTATGCATGGTTGTATGACTTCAATAAATGCAAATCCTTTATGATTCATAGCTTCTTTTAATATCCATTCTATTTGTTTTGCATCAGCAAAAACTCTCGCAACAAAAGTTGCGCCGGAAGCAAGCATTAATCTTATTGGATTTATTGGATGAAGCTTGACCCCTTGAGGAGTTGTCTTGTCTTTAAATCCTTCTTCAGTAACCGGTGTTGGCTGCCCGACAGTAAGGGCAAAAACCTGGTTGTTATGGATGATGTATTTAAAATCAGCGTTATATCTCGCAGCATGAATTGTATGCTCCATTCCCTCGGAGTAAGCATCTCCATCCCCAGAAAATCCGAGGACATTTAAATTTGGGTTGCCAATTTTCAACCCGAGGCATGCCGGCAAAACTCTTCCATGCAGTGTGTTAATCCCATTCAAATTTATGTAATCATATATCTTCCCATGGCATCCTATTCCTGTAACCATTGCAAAATCTTCCTTCTTTTTTCCGTTGCTAATTTCTTTATCAAGAAAATTTTTCACACCTGCAAGTATCTGGAAATTAAAGCATCCAGGGCACCACGTGTTATTTGTTTGTGTTGATATTTTTGAGCTCATTTTACAATAAAATCCAAAATCTCTTTAATTTGCGAAGTATTATCAAAATGCCCCATTTTCTTTTTAGTTATTATTTTAGCTCCAAGTTTCTCTTTGAAGATTTTGCCTTCAGATAAAGGCACTAAAGGGTCATCATCAGAGAAAATGCATAAAAAATTATTAGTATGCCTTTTTAT
>CAZXWV010000024.1:3198-4768 GCA_964644735.1 Candidatus Woesearchaeota archaeon | reverse complement strand
TGAACTTCCTCCCCAACCATGGATTAAATATACAGTTTTCATTTTCCGAGTTTGCTTAATTTATTTTTCCTGCAAATGAGGTTTTGAAAATCTGCGATTTTCATTTTTTTAATCTCCTTTCGATTTCTCTTTTTAGTTCATCAGCCAGGAACGGCCTGCCGTCATATCTCAATATTTTATTTTTGTCATCAATAAAAATCCCTGTCTTTTCTGCAATTAAGCTTCCTAACTGGGCAGTTGAATTATTCTCAACTAGAATTATATTTTTGTTTTCAATTTCTTTCCCAATCTCTTTTGGAAAAGGCTCAATGTATAAAACCTGAATAAATTCAGCATTTAAATCTTTAATTGAATCTACAATTGCCCCTTTTGTGCTTCCCCAGCTTATGACAGCATTTTTGGAATTTTTTTTCCCGTAAATTTTGTATTGCTTAAAATTTCTTGACTCTTTTTCTATATCTTTTCCTTTTTTTAATCTGGCCTCAACATTCTTCTTTATGATATCAGGATTTTCTGTTGCACTCCCTTCTTTTTCTTGTTCATAACCATTATATCTTTTAAGAGTTGTTGATTTTTGCGATTTTGTTATAATAGGCTCTTCAGTTAAACAATACGAGCTTTCTGCTAAATGCTTATCGCTGATTACAATTACCGGTATTTTGAATTTCTGAGATAAATAAAATGCCTGGCTTGCTGTTTCCTGGCATTCATTTGGGTCTCCTGGAGCAATAACTACTCTTGGAAACTCGCCATGCCCAGAATGTCTTGCAATGTTTAAATCTCCCTGGCCAGTATATGTAGGAACTCCTGTTGCAGGTCCTGGCCTCTGGGCAAGATAAATCACCAACGGAATTTCGGCAATTCCTGTAAGGCTTAAAGCTTCTGTCATTAAATCAAAACCACCTCCGCTTGTTCCAACCATTGATTTTGCTCCAGTCATTGCGCTTCCAATAGCAGCATTAATCACAGCTATCTCATTTTCCAGCTCTAAGACCAAAAAATTATTTTCATATTGTTTTTGCGCAAGCTCCATCAAAACAGGAGTGGAAGGAGTCATAGGATATCCGTAATATACATCTAATCCAGATTTTATTGCCCCTTCTGATATCCCCTGGCTCCCATTAATAAAACTTGATTTAACTTTGCGGGAAATTTTTGGAAGTTTAATTCTCTCGTTTGCGCTGCCATATCCTTTTTTTGCCTCTTCAATATTTTCGTCAAATCTCTTTCCTAAATCTTTCAGTGCTTTTTCAAGGATTTTAAAATCCAAACCAAGAATCTTGAACAACTGCCCGGCAAAATGCATATTTTCATGCTTGTTTTTTGAAATTATACAATTTTTTTTAAGCTTATTTCTGTATACTCTTTCACTACCTTCATCTAATGCTGCTAATACATCTATTTTTGAGTCATTGCTGTAAACTGGCTCATCTGATATGGTCAGCACATTAAAATTATGGCCCCCTCGTATTAATGACTGATAATCTCTTGAATAAAAAGCATAATACCCCTCTTTTACAACTGCCTCTCCAAGTATATGCGTGAGAATATTTGGTCCTTGCCCTGCTTT
>CAZXWV010000024.1:0-3098 GCA_964644735.1 Candidatus Woesearchaeota archaeon | reverse complement strand
TCTGAGTTTAAGAGATTGAAAGAGGCTAAAATCCCGTGTTTTATTGTTGCTGGCTCTCATGATTACTCTGTTTCTGGAAAAACATTTTTGGATGTTTTAGAAAGGGCAGGATTCTGCAAAAATGTAGCTGATTTTGAGGAAAAAGGAGGGTATATTTTTTTAAACCCTGTCATTCATGAAGGAGTCGCGCTTTATGGCTATCCTGGAAAAAAATCCTCGCTGGAAATAAATGATTTAAGGAGAATAAAGATAAATGACTCTCCAGGGATGTTTAAGATATTCATGCTTCATACAACAATAGACAAGGCAAAAGGCACACTTCCGATAGACTCAATAGAAACAGATCTTCTCCCTAAAGCAGATTATTATGCTCTCGGGCATTTGCATATAGATTTTAGGTTCAATAATTTTGTATATCCTGGGCCAGTTTTCCCGAACAATTTTCAGGAGCTTGAGGATTTAAAACACGGAAGCTTTTATATTATTGACACTAATTCAGGGAATCCGTTAAGAAAAGTAGAGTTGAAAATCAAGGATGTAGTTTCTTTAGATATTAAGGTTAAAAATCCAATTACTGCAACAGAACAGATAATTTTTGAGTTGGGCAGAAGAGATATCCAGGATAAAATTGTTCTTCTAAGAGTGAGTGGAGAGCTTGAGAGCGGGAATATTTCTGATATAAAATTCCTGCAGATAGAAGAATTTGCAAAAAAGAAAGGAGCATATTTTATTTTGAAGAACACTCATAACCTGAATGCAAAGGAAACAGAGCTAGATATAGAATTAAAAGATTCAGGGAACATAGAAGAGGAGGCGATAAAATTTCATTCAGAGCAAAATCCTTCTGATTTCAATAAGCTAATCCCGCAGCTGATAGATTCACTATCAATTGAAAAACAAGAGGATGAGAAAACAGATAATTTTACAAATAGGCTTTTGGAGGAGACAAAGAAAATTTTAAATTTTTAAAATGAAACTAACAAAATCAGAAATTTTGAATCTCCATTTTGAAAGGAAGATTGAAATATCAAAATTTGAAATATCAAAATGAAGCTAACAAAATTAAAAATAAGCAACATCAGAAGCTATGAAAATCAGGAGATAGATTTCCCAGATGGCTCTATCCTGCTTTCTGGTGATATCGGATCTGGTAAGACTTCAATTCTTTTGGGAATAGAGTTTGCTTTATTTGGGCTGCAGCCAGGGCAGAGAGGAAATTCTTTATTGCGAAATGGGGAAAAAGAAGGAGGAGTTACCCTGGAGTTTGAAGTTGATGACAAAGAGATAATCATTGAAAGAGTATTAAAAAAAGGCAAAACAATCTCACAGGATTATTGCTCTATTACAATTAATGGTGAGAAAAAAGAACTTTCTGTTACAGAGCTGAAAAATAAAGTCCTTGATTTGCTGGAATATCCCAGGGAATTTTCTAAAAAACAAAATATGCTTTACAAATTTACAGTCTATACCCCCCAAGAAGAGATGAAGCAGATTATTCTGCAGGATTCTGAGACAAGAATAAATACTCTGAGGCATGTTTTTGGGATTGACAAATACAAGAAAATTCTTGAGAATGTTTCAATAATAACCTCAAAAATAAGGGAGGAGAAGAGGATAAAAGAAGGATTTATCCTTAATCTTGAGCAGGATAAATTAGATATTTTTGGCAAGGAAACAGAGATTGAATCAAAGCATTCTAATCTTATCTCTGTTGAAAAAGAATTTTTTCTCAGAAGATTGGAAAGGGAAAAAATTCAGAAGGAAAAAGAGGAGATTTTAAAAAAGATAGAAGAGAAGGCAAAAGTTCAGCAGGAGATAGAAAAGACACAGATAATGATTTCAAGCAAGAAGGAATCAATCTCAGGCAATCTGAGGGCAATTGAACAACTTAAAAAACAGATAGAAGAACTCGGAGATATTCATTTTGATGAATTAAAAATAACAAAACTGGAACAGGAGATAACAGCAATAAAAAAGGAGAGCGAGAAATTCAATGAAAAGAATATAGAGATTCATTCCCAGATAAGCTCAATTAATATGAAAAATGAGGAGATTAAGAGAATGGAAAAAAATATTTCTAATCTTGATATTTGTCCAACCTGTCTGCAGGATGTTGACGCTCTTTACAGAGCTAATGTATTGAATAAAGCCCATTCAGACATGTCTGAAAATAAGAGAAAATTGGAATCTTTAGCAGATGAGAAAAAGCAAGTCTATGAAAAAATAAAAAAAATTGAGTTGGAGGTTTACTCCAAGGAAAAAGAGATAGATGGTCTTATACTCCTAAAGGCAAAACTGCATGGAGTTCAGGATAAGAAAATAAGAATTGAGGAGATGATAAAGTTTAATTTCTCATATGAAAAGGATATGGGGCTGTTAAATAGGCATGTTGAATCTCTCAGGAATTCCTCTTTTGAGCTGACTAGATTTGACGGAATTTTTGAAATAAAGAAGAAGGATCTTGACGAAGCTTTAAGGCAGGAGAGGATGGCAGAAATAAAATTTGCTGAATTAAAGAAAGAGATTGAAGGATTTGCAAGACAGATAAAAGAATTAAAATTAAAAGTGAACAGGGCAGAAGAGATAAGAAAAGAGCTGAATTATCTTTCACAGATGGAGAGCTGGCTATCTAAAGAATTTATCTCGGTTATTTCCTTTATTGAGAAGAATGTTATGGTAAGGCTTAAGGCAGATTTTTCAAGATTATTTTCAGAATGGTTTTCAATGCTTGTTTCAGACTCATTTAATGTGAGGCTGGATGATGATTTTACTCCGATAGTTGAACAGCAGGATTATGAGATAGATTACTCTTATCTTTCAGGAGGGGAAAGGACTGCAATTGCGCTGGCGTACAGGCTTGCGCTTAATCAGGTAATAAACTCTCTTATCAGCAAGATAAAAACAAAAGACATTGTTATTCTTGATGAGCCGACAGATGGTTTTTCCGAGCAGCAGCTGGATAAGATGAGGGACGTTCTGCAGCAGCTGACTGCAAAACAGCTTATAATCGTCAGCCATGAGCAGAAGATAGAGGGATTTGTTGGGAATGTCCTGAGATTCAAGAAAGAGAATGGGATATCATTTATTGAGAGATGAAT
>CAZXWV010000023.1:2299-7357 GCA_964644735.1 Candidatus Woesearchaeota archaeon | reverse complement strand
TCTCTGCCTAATAATTTTTTGAATCTTTCTGCAAGAGATTTCTCACAAAGCAGACATCCCCCAGCAGGAGTTGGATAGGAAATATCAAACATTTTAGCCAACGCCATCTGTTTGCCTCTCTTTCTCCCATGAATTTCATAGAGTTTCTCTCTATCAACTAATCCTTTTTTCTCAGCTTCTGTTTCTGGGAGTAGTTTTGCTGACAAAGGTCTTAATAATCTTCCTTTTAACTCTGATTTTTCTTCAATCAAGCTCATTGCATTTTTTGTTTGGGACATGGGCCTCTCGCCTACAACTTCTCCTGTAACAATCAAATCAATTTTTTCCATGTCTGCAAATTCCTTGGCTTTTTTGAACATAAAAATTCTGCAGTCAATGCACGGATTTATTCCTTTTCCTCTCCCATACCTAGCATCTTTTATCGTTTTTAGATATTCCTGAAGTGCTTTCCCCTTAGTATAGTCAAGTATCTTTAACTTTACCCTCTGCAATTGTGAAAAATTAAATGAACAATCTTCATCACAGCATCCTGTTCCAAAAGGGAATTTAAAAAATAAGGTTGTTATTTTAAAACCTTGCTCCTGCATTATTTTAAGGGCGAGCCTGCTGTCTAATCCCCCAGATAACATGACTATTGCTTTTTTTTCCATAAAACTAGCACAAAAATTTAGTATAAAAAACTTCTTGTATTTTACTGGAAGTTTTCTTAGAGTTTTTTAGCCAGAGAAAACCTAAAGGAAGCAGTTTATTCTTTTTCTCTGTATAAAAACTATTTGGATTTTTTCTTTTCTTTCTTTTTAGCCTTTTCAACTAGCTTTTCTTTTTTAATCTCTGTCTTTTCCTCTTTCTTAGCTTTAGCCACTTCTTCCTTGACTATCTTTTTAACCTCTTCTCTTGAGAATTCTTTATTTTCTGTAATCTCCTTTTTTGAAAACAGCCTGGATAGTTTAAAGCTGATAATAGGTATCTTTAATAAAATGCCAGTTATTATCAAAATCACTCCTATAATAAATGAAATTAAGAATGCAGTATATGACTCTGAAAAAAAGAGAGGAAGGAATTTTAAACTGCCTGTGGGATTTAAAAATGATGGGATTAAACTAAAGATGTAAGATATTATCCAATTAAGTTTTATAAATGGCAATGATGAGATTATAAAAATTATACCAATAACAAAAGGAAGATTAGTTTTCTTTTCAATGAAAACAAACATAGCTAAAATTAAGATTATTCCTGTGACTAATAAAAAATACAACTTTCCTTCCAGATAGTTTTTGAATTGTTCAGATACCAAGAATAATTGGGTTATTTTTTCTTCTGAAAAACAATCAAAAAAAGTACAACTGTAGTTTGTGTAATATGCTGTTTCAACAATATCATTTATTCCATAATCAATAACACTTTCAGCTCCTTTAGAAACAATATCGCAAGGAATTTCAAAAACATGTTCTTGTTCTATAAAGACAAATTCAGTTTTATCTTGGCAATGCTCTACCATGGAAGAATATTTTTCATTTAGAATGCTCTCAGTATTCTCCTTAATTATTGAATTTATCTCAGGCTTGACATTTTCATATTCAAGAGACCAGCTAATTGTAAGAAATAAGTTTCCAATTAATAATGACATAAAAAACAAGATGCTCAGAACTACAAATAACCCTCCTTTAACAATCCCCATAATATTTTTAAAGAATATTTGTTTATAAACATTAGTCCAAATAAGAATAAAAACAATCTTAAAGAATTTAGATAAAAAATTTGAGAATAGAAAGAATTTTAGGAGAATAACTTGGGTAGGATTAATTTTTTTGGGGGTTCTTGGGAGATATTTATTATTTGGGAAAAAATCTATAACTTTTTTAAAAAAATTTAAAAAGAAGTAAATAGTTACATTCTTTCTAATGCTTCAATTCTTTTTTCAATCTGTGGGTGAGTGCTCCCTAAATTTTTAAATGGATTAGAAAAAAATAATGGGGCAATTGATTTGCTAATTCTTTTGTTTGGTGGGGAATGCTCATGATGTATTTTTCTTAGAGCATTAATTAATCCTGAAGGGTATCTTGTAAATTTAACAGCAGAAGCATCAGCAGTAAACTCTCTTTTTCTTGATATCGCCATCTGGACAAGATAAACAACAATTGGAGCTAGTATAGCGAGGATAATCCCAATTACAATAAAAATTGTATTATTCTTATTATTATCTCCGTGGCTAAACCATAAGCTTCTCAGAAAAATTTCAGAGAGGATGGCAATCATTCCGACCATTACAGTAACTAAAGTCATATATCTTATATCATAATTTGCAACATGGCCAAGCTCATGTGCAAGAACCCCTTCTAATTCTTTTTTGTCAAGTTTTTCTAGAGCTCCAGTTGTAACACAAACAACTGCGTTTTCAGGATTTCTGCCAGAAGCAAATGCATTTATCTGGCTAGACTCCATAATGTAAAGTTTAGGCATTGGCAATCCACTTGCAAGAGTCAAGCCCTCTACAAGATTATAATAATGCCTATACTTCTCTCTTGGAGCTTCTTTAGCTCCTACAGATGCTATAGCTATCCTGCCTGAATTATAAAATGTAATTAAGATATAGCTTAGTGAAAATACTATGGATATAATCATTATAATAAAGAAAAACCCAGGGTCAAAGGCTAATGAAATAACATACCCCAATAAAACAAATATGACGAATATAATTGCCATTAAGAAAAATGATTTTAATTTATTTCTGGAGATTTGGTCTCTAAAATCTATTCTTTCCATAAAATAATACAGTAGCCTGGGTTTTTAAGATTTAAGTATGAACCAAAAATTTAAATACTATAAATAAGAGAGTAAGGTATTCAGTATGCTAATTATTTAGTATCTATTTCTATAGGGAATGAGGAGAGACACATCTAAAATGACGCAAATAACTATCTCAAAAGAAAGAAAATCAGAAGATATAGAGAAAACTCTGCATCCTTTTATCAAAGAGTGGTTTTTTTCAAAATTTGATGATTTTTCCCCTCCTCAAAAATACGGGGTTTTGAGCATCTGGGAGAGAAAAAATATACTTATCTCAGCTCCGACAGGAGGGACAAAGACATTAACATCATTTTTGTCAATATTAAACTACCTTGTTATCCTTGCTGATAAAAATGAATTAGAGAAAAAAATTTATGCAATCTACACCTCCCCGCTTAAGGCATTGAGCAATGACATACACAAAAACTTAATTGAACCATTAGAGGAGATTAATAAAATTGCAGAATTACACGGAAGAAAACTGCAGGAGATAAGAGTCAGATTAAGGACAGGGGACACATCTCAATCAGAAAAATCAAAAATGGCAAGAAACCCTCCGCACATTTTAATAACAACTCCGGAATCTTTAGCTATTGTCTTAACAAGCAAGAAGTTTGTAGAGTATATGAAAGCAGTTGAATTTTGTGTTATTGATGAGATTCATTCGTTAGGGAATAAAAGGGGGGTTTATCTGAGTCTGAGTCTGGAAAGGTTAAATGAGCTGAGCAGGATATGGCCTGTGAAAATAGGCCTTAGTGCAACAATTGAACCTTTAGAGGAAGTTGCTAAATTTTTAACTGGAGTGGACAGCAAAGACAAAAAAAGAGATGTTGAAATTGCGAAAATCCAGTTCAGCAAGAGAATTGATATAGATGTATTAAGCCCTGTTGAAGAATTAATTAATCATGAAAATCCAAATAAAGAAATGTATAAATTAATAAATGAATTAGTTAGAGAGCACAAGACAACTTTGATATTCACAAACACAAGATCAGCTACTGAAAGGATTGTGAGTTACCTGAAGGATAAATTTCCGACAGAATACGGAGAGGATAATATTGCGGCGCATCACTCGTCATTAAGCAAAAATCATAGATTTGACATTGAGGAGAGATTGAGGGACGGGAAATTAAAAGTTGTTGTATGCAGTACAAGCCTTGAATTAGGGATTGACATAGGGTATATTGATTTGGTCATCCTGCTCGGAAGCCCGAAAGCATCTTCAAGGGCTCTGCAGAGAATTGGAAGGGCAGGACATAAACTTCATGAAACTGCAAAAGGAAGATTTATTGTTCTTGACAGAGACGATTTAGTTGAGTGCGCAGTAATCCAAAAAGAGATGATAGAAGGGAAAATTGATAAAATACAATTCCCGAAAAACTGCCTTGATGTTTTATCCCAGCAAATCTATGGTATGGCAATTTATAAAATATGGGATGTTGATGAATTAATTTCAACAATAAGAAAAAGCTATTGTTATTCAGAGCTGGGCAAAAGTGATTTCTTTTCTGTAATAAGCTATTTATCCGGAGATTATGGGCTGGAGAAGGACTGGGTTTATGGAAAAATATGGTATGACAAACAGGAGAGAAAAATAGGGAAAAAAGGGAAAATGGCTAGAGTGATTTATATGACAAATATAGGGACAATTCCAGAAGAATCGTTTGTTACAGTTAAGCTTGCCCCATCTGGAGAGAAGATTGGATTTATCGATGAATCGTTTTTAACAAGGATGAAAAAAAGAGATGTATTTGTATTAGGGGGGAAAAAATATTCATATCAATATACAAAAGGAATGAATTTGTATGTAAAACAAGAGGTTGCAAGAGCCCCAACAATTCCTTCATGGTTTTCTGAGATGCTTCCGCTGAGCTTTGATTCTGCTTTGGAAATAAATAAATTCAGGGAGCTGATGAAAGAAAGATTTGAGCTAAAAAAATCAAAAGAAGAGATAATGAGTTTCATAAAAAAATATCTTTATACAAATGAGAATATTTCAAATGAGATATACAATTATTTTCACCAGCAATATGAATTCTCAGATATTCCAAATACAAAACTCATAACCATTGAAAAATATATAGATGAAAGAGACAATAAGAAATATCTTTTAGTGAACAGCATGTATGGGAGGCGTGTCAATGATGTTTTATCAAGGGCAATAGCATATCTGATTGGAAAATCAGGAAACAGGGATGTTGAAATAGGAATAAGTGATAGGGGGTTTTATTTAGCTTCAGAGAATTTAGAAATTGAAAAAGCTTTGAGCCA
>CAZXWV010000023.1:0-2199 GCA_964644735.1 Candidatus Woesearchaeota archaeon | reverse complement strand
TAAATCTTATACTCCAAGGGCATCTGGATTTGATGAGGATTGAAGACAAACAGGATTTCTTAAGAAGAATGCATATAGTTTACACGCAGGAAATAGAAAAGAAGGGGAAAATTGATTATGCTGGAGAATATAATGAAATTGACGGATACTAAAAGTAAAATTGAATATGAACTGATTGACAAAGCAGTATTTTTCAGGAAGCATGGGATTCTTGCATTTGGAGATTTGCATCTAGGGTACGAACAGATGCTGAAGGAGCAGGGAATTATGATTCCATTCAATCAGCTAAAACAATCAACAGGGGATATTATGAAAATTATAAATTCATTGAAGAAAAAGAAATTGAAGATTAATAAAATAGTCATTCTCGGAGATTTAAAGCATCATTTTAATTTCAAGAAAGAAGAGAAGTTTGAAATAAGGGATTTTTTGAGGTTTATTGAAGATGCTGTTGGCAAAGATAACATTATCCTTATAAAAGGGAATCATGAAAAAATTGAGCTTGACTCAAGAGAGTATAAGGATTACTACATTCAAGACGGAATTGCATTTGCCCACGGAGACAAAATATTCCAAGAGATTTTAGACAAAAAAATAAGTCTTATTGTTTTAGGACATCTGCATACTGCAGTGTTTCTGAAAGAAAACTCCGGAGTTAAAAAAGAAAAATATAAATGTTTTCTTGCAGGAAAATGGAAAAACAAAGAAGTCATAATTCTCCCTAGTTTTTTTCCGATGAGAGAGGGTACATGGATTAATGAAGGGGGTCAGGATAGAGAAAATTTTTCTATAATCCAAAAAAAGAACCTGCATAACTTCAATATTTATATAACCAGTAAAGATAAAACTTATTGTTTTGGAAAGTTAAAGGATTTAAATTAATCACTTTATTCTTAAATATACTATGACAATTGGAATAAGTAGAAATGCTCCAAAGAAGATAAATAATGCTGGAGAAATAACATTTAACAAGTAACCCCCAATTCCTAATGCGATTAAACCTCCAAAAGAGTAAAAAAGATTTAATATAGAATCCATTGTTGCTCGTTGTTTAGAGGGAGTATGTTCGTGAAAATAAGCTTCTTCAACAGGTGTGCTTAGATAATCATCTGCTCTAACTATAAACAAATACAAAAAAGCTAAAATAGGTCCTTTTATCGATAAAATGCTCATAGAAGCGATAAAAGTTATAATTGTTAAAGATGCAAGATATAAATTCTTTTTTACTTTTTTGACAATTTTTTCAGAAATTAATGGTAAAAAAACTCCAAAAATAGCTAATATACTGCCAATATACCCAAAATAAGCTATGGGAATACTATTATTTAACATAAATGGTTGTGAAGCGGCCCATTTGATATTTGTAAATATCGTGCTTAATAAAGCAGACATAATTATTGCAAATATAACTGGATGTTTAAATGAGTAAATAAATCCTTTTTTTGATAATTTAACTGATTCTTTAAATTCTTTTTTAATTGTTTTTAATTTTTGTATTGAGAAAGACTCTTTTGCTGAAAGTAAAATTAATCCAGATATCAAAAAGACAAATCCTTCAACAAACCACACAATATCTAAAGTTATAAATTTTTTATTAAATAAAGAAAATGTGAAATTTTCTGGAAATAAAAAGAACATTCCTGAAAAAATTAATCCAGAAATAGTAAAACCAGCAGCTAAAATCATATGGGATTTTGTAAAGAATGTTTGAATCAAATCTTTTCTTTTATGTTCTCTTAAATTATCAACAACCCATGCTCTAAAAGCACCAGAACGAAACGTAATTGCAATTCCAAACATAAAAAAAGCCAGAAGTAGAAATAGTTGACTATTTAAAAAAGGAATTGTAAGAAAAATTAATGCTGATAGGAAGTAATAAATTAACGTGCTTTTTTTCCTGCCAAACCTATCTGCAAAAACACCTGTAGGAATCTCAAAAATAACTCCACTTACATTAGAAATAGCCACCAAAAAAATACCAAACCCTAGAGAAAATCCTTTTTGAAAGAAATAAATAAATATTATCAAAGGCACTATCGCAAAGGAAAAGCCTAAAAACTGTGACAAATAAAATCTCCACAACAAACTCAATTCCCCTTTTTTGAACAACATATTAAACCTTAATCAAAATCAACTTTAACAAATTTCCTTTCACTCTCTGCAATTTTCAGATATTCTCTTTCTTTCTTATTGTAAAGT
>CAZXWV010000022.1:0-7578 GCA_964644735.1 Candidatus Woesearchaeota archaeon | reverse complement strand
GAGGTTGTTCAGTTATATTTTCTTCAGAAATAAGTGTTTCATTAGCTGACTCTGAGATTGCATTATTTTCACTACTCTCTGGCTCTTCAATAACAGATTCATCCCCAGCAGGATTATTTTCATCAGTTTCATTTAATTGAGAGTAAATATTCAGCGTGAAAAATACAACAGGAGGTTCATCAGCAATTCCATACCCTGCTCCATAGCCTGAAATAGGATTATCTTTAATGTAATAATCCCCTTCTCTTGCTTCATCTTCAACTAAACCGCTTAATTCATACTCATAAGAAGAATTAGCCAGATAGATTATTACACTACTTGATGCAGGAATAAATTCCCCCTGCTCTAAAGACAATCTTATTATTCCATCAATATTTTCCCCATCAGAATAAACATTATTAATCTGCAGGGTGACCTCTCCGCTTGGGTGTATATTCATAATAAATGCTAGAGATAAAATAAGAAATAATCCAATAAGAGCGGCAGATAAATATTTTTTTAGAAAAGAATTCTCTTGTTTGTTTACACTAACACTTTTTCCTATATACTCAGAAATAACCTTCCCATCTTTTTTATGGCTCTGGTAAATATATGGGCCATACATTTTCCCCCCTCTTTTAATATATCTCTTATAAGCCATACACCCCTCTTTATAGGTATAAAGCGTGGTGTAACTATTTAAACTTTATTATACATAAGAATTATATTAAGATTATATTGTAGAAAAATATTACACTACTTTTTTCTCTTCAACTTTCTCTCTATGCTCATCTTCAACTTCAGCTTTAATTTCTTTTTGCAGCTCTTCTCCTTTTTTGCTGGACTTTCTTATCCAGTTAACTTTTCTTCTTTTCATATTCATGTTCTTTCTGCATTTTGAAGAGCATAAATGTTTAACGCTGCCACTGTTCATTACAAGTGTCAGCCCTCTGGGAATCTCATACATTCTTCCGCAATAGCTACATTTAGGCATCGTAACCTCCTGCATAAAGTAATCTTATAGAACTCTCCATATCGTTAGAGGTCATAATCGGAGAAACTACGGTTAAATTATAAGAATGCTCTCTTATTTCTGTACTAGACTCTACAACCATGCCGTTTTGAGAAAAAATATCAAAAACTTCTTCTAAAGCTCCTATCGGATTTTTTTCATCACTGACATCTAAGTTGAATGATATTCTCCCCTTAACTTTACAAAGATTATGTTCCATTTAAGTATAAGACCCCTTAGTTACATTACTTTTAATTCTTCTTGCCTCAATTTCAGTCTCTCTAAGCATCAAAACATCTCCCACTCTTACACTCCCCTTGACATTTCTTCTCATTGACCTTCCTTTATCTCTTCCTTCTTGGACTAAGCATTTAACTTGGGTAATTTCACCTCTAAACCCTGTTCTTCCAATAATTTCTTCTACAACTGCTGGAACTACCTCTCCTAAAAGCTTACTGCTCATCTTAAAAGATTCTGCTTTTTCCTGCTGCTTAGGGGTTTGTTGTTTTGCCATTTTATTTTAAATGAGAATTATTTTAAACTAGCCAGCTCTTTTTCAGCATCTCCTGCATTGATTATTGCAACTGAAGATGTTGCTACAGGAATACCTGCTGCAATCCCTAATTTTTGTTTGCTATCAACCTCTCGGCACGAGATTTTTTTTTCCTTGCATAAGAATGGGATGTGCTGGACAATCTCTTTAGGGTCAACATCTTTAGCATATGCAACAAATTTGGCAGTTCCTCTTTCAATAGCCTTGGTAACTTCGTTAGTTCCTCGCTCTATTTTCCCTGTCTTTCTGGCCTTTTCAATTATACTGTATGCATCCATTTTATTATTTTTGATTTAATTAAAAGAGAATCTAATGATCCTCCCTAAACGTTCATCGGATAAATTAGGATGAAAAAATTAGTTTATAAAAGTTTCGTATGAAAATCTAAAGAGAATTTTGGAAAATCTAAAAATATTAAAAATTCTCTAAGAAGGACTTAGAAAAAATAAAATTTTCAAATTAACAAAATATAAATAGAATAGCCGTCTTCATATTTTATGGGAAAGATAAAGGTGCTTCCAGTATATCCTGAATTTCCTCTGACATTCTGGAGCTATAAAAAAGCTTTAGAGTATATAGGAAAAAAGGCTGTAATGCCTCCAACAGGGCTGGCGACAGTTCTCTCTATGCTGCCACAAAATAAATTTGAGCCTCAAAAGATAATTGATTTAAATGTTGAACTATTAAAAGACAAAGAGGTGCAAGATTCTGACATTATATTCACCTCAACAATGATTGTCCAGGAAGATTCGCATAATGAACTGATTGAGAAAGCTCATTTTTATGGGAAAAAAGTAGTTGCAGGAGGCCCATTTCCAACATCATATCCTGAAAGGAATAAAAAAGCAGATTATATTATAGAAGGAGAAGCAGAGATAACCTTAATGCCTTTCCTTGAAGATTTATTAAAAGGAAAAGCAAGGAGAATTTACACTGAAGAAAATATAACAAAAGAAGGCCATTATTTAACTAAATTAACAAAAACTGGGAAAGCAGACATCTCCCAGACTCCAATTCCAAGATGGGACTTGCTAGATTTAAGCAGATATCACTCTCCAGGAATACAGTATTCAAGAGGATGTCCAAAAGATTGTGAGTTTTGCGATGTTACAAAATTATTTGGCAGAGAGCCAAGAACAAAAACCCCTCAGCAGATGATATTAGAATTAGACGCCGTCTATAATGCCGGGCATAGAGGGAATGTAATGATTGTTGATGATAATATTATAGGAAACAAACGGAACTTGAAAGAGCTTCTTCCAGAAATAATAGCATGGCAGCAGGGAAAAAAATATCCTTTTAATTTTTTCACAGAAGCTAGCATGGATCTAGCATGGGAAACTAACAATGATATTCTTGAAGGGCTTTCTAAAGCAGGATTCAGCCAGATTTTCATGGGAATAGAATCTCTTGATGAGGAAGTTCTTGAAAAGACAAACAAAAAACAAAATACTGTAATCCCGCAGCTTGAAGCTGTAAAAAAAATTCAGCGGGCAGGTATAGAAGTAACAGGAGGATTCATTATCGGCCTTGATGGGGAAAAACCAGATGTTTTTGATCAGCTATTTAAATTCATACAGGAAGCCGGGATTGTTGTTCCAATGCCTGGATTATTGACAGTTTTAAAAGGAACTAAATTATATCACCGTCTTGAAAAAGAGGGAAGGATTAAAGGGGAATCCAGTGGGAATAATACCCACAATCTCTCATTCAATTTTAAAACAGAGCTGGATGAAAAAATATTAATGGATGGTTACAAGAAACTGCTGGAGAATTTATTTGAGCCAAAAAATTATTATGAGCGTTGCAGAACTCTGCAGAAAAATCTTGGTAAAGGTCACAGGCCAAACAGAAAAAATCTTGAAGGATTAATAGCATTTGGGAGATCGTTAAAAAACCAGCTTTTTGCCGCTGGGGGAATAGAGTATTCTAAATATATTTTTGAGAGTGCGCTAAAAAATCCATCTTACTTCCCAGAAGCAGTTACTCAGGCAATAAAACTAGATCACTTCAGGACTATAACAAAAGCAACGCTTGAAGCAGACAGTTATGTTCCAGAAACTAAAAAATGGTTTGAGCAATTTAAAGAAAAAGCAAAAGAGATTTCAGCAAAATATCAGCATGATTTTGCAAAAAGTTCAATATTAATATCTGAAATTGCTAGAAATATTATTATTCAGGCAGAAAAAAAATACCAGGAAATTCATAAAGATTTCAGAGAAAATCCAAGATATGCACTAAATAATCTAAAGAGAAATTTAGATGGGGAGTTAAAGAACTATGAAAGAAATTGAGAAAAAAGTTGAAATGGAAGGTTGCTGGACTGCTGGTTTCTGGGGGAGAGTTACAGAAGATAATGGAAAAACTGTGATGGTTTCTCATTATGGTACTCATGCACCTGAACCTTGGTACAGAGAATATTTGAAGTTCACTCATACTGTAAAAGAAGCGGAAAGAGAGTATGATAAATATATAACAAATCCAGATAATTTTGATTTAAGAAGTTAATTGCTTCTCCAAGAAACATTGACATCATCTGTTCTCTCTCTTGGCAGAATATCTATTTTATTCAGCTCTTTGTTGGAAAATTTAATTCCTGAACCAACAAAATCTTTGCCCCTGCTTCTGCACATAGGCGCAGTTTTAGATTTTGTGGAGTCAAAATTCGCTTGTGAATTTTTAGCGTTAAACATTATTTCTCCAAGATATGCTATCATCGCACCGTTGTCAACAAGAAGAGGTATTTGAGGGCAGAAAAACTTAGCCCCGCGCTCATCGCACATTATCCTGCACATTTCCTGCAAACGTGAATTGCATGCAACTCCTCCTCCTAAAAGCAATTCTTTTTTTCCTGTATGGGCTAAAGCTCTTTCAGCAGTTTCAACAAGCATGGCAAAAACAGTTTCCTGCATAGAATAAGATAAATCAGCAATGGAGTATTTTTCTGATTCAATTTTATGCTTCAAATTAGTTAGAATTCCGGAAAGCACAACATCCATCCCTTTTATTGTATACGGAAGTTCAATATAATTTTTGCCATCTCTTGCAAGTTTTTCAATTGCCGGCCCTCCTGGAAATCCAATGCCTGCATATCTGGCAAAGTTATCAATGAAATTGCCGACGCCAATATCAAGCGTCTCTCCAAATACTCTATATTTCCCAGAGGAATAAGCAATTATCTGAGTGTTAGCTCCAGAAGTATACAGCATCACAGGATCTTTAGCGCCAGTAATATTCCCGATTTCAAGATGGGCAATGCAATGGTTGACAGGGACAATTGGTTTTTTCAATTTTTTTGAAAGTTCCTTGGCAAATCCAATCCCTTCCAGCAGAGGAGGGGGCAACCCAGGCCCTTGAGAAAAAGCAATAACATCTATATTTTCTTCTTTAATGCCGGCTTCATTCAGCGCCTCAAAATAAATTTCCTCTTTATTATTCAAATGATGTTTTGCAGCTTCTGCTGGGATAATACCTCCGGTTTGCGTGGTATAAGTTTTTTTAGAGTTAGCAATAATTTTCCCATTCCTTACAATACCAACCCCAAAAGTATGTGCAGTAGATTCAATTCCTAAAACTATTGTCATAATACAACAATATAAGATTAGTATATAAAAAACTTCTTGTATTTTAGTATCAAAGAAGTTTTTAAGATGCTCAAGATTCAACTCCACACTAAAGTGTGGAGTTTTTTAGTCAAGAATCTTGACATAAAATTAATCAAAACTATTCTAAATCTGTTTCATAAAGTGTTTTTATTTCTGCTTCTGACAAAGCCCTGTTAAAAATCATCACTTCGTCAATGAGGCCGTTTAACTCTCCATCAGGAGTATTTCCATCAGAACCAGTATGAGCTGCGCCAATCCATAAATTAACATCTGAATTAAAAATAATAACATTCCCTATATTTATTCCATCTTGTCCTACCCGATTTCCATTTATAAAAAAACGTATATCAGGACCATTTCTTTTAACAGCAACATGATACCAGGTATTTGTTGCCCATGTGTAAGGAATACTCACACCATCAGGATTTGCACCATCAAGACTATAAGCAAACCCCAAATTAGGACCATTCATGAAAAAATTCGACGCTCTCGATGGATAAAATTGGTCATATATCACAGGATAATCAGGCCATACTCCTGGCAGAGTATTAAGATTTGTCCATGCAGATATTGTAAAATCTCCAGCTCCAAAATTAAAACTCTCTGAATCAGGTATATTTACATAATCCTCAACTCCGTCAAAACTCCCTGCCTTCCCATATTTTCCCTCAACAAAACTTACACCTCCTTGCAAAGTCCCATGATTGCCCCCAACAGAATCCTGGGCATTCCCTTCAAATCTCCACCATGAAATTAATCCAGTCATGCCTTTAACAGATTCTTCATTAGAATATTTGATTTCATCAGCAAGAGCATATAATTTCTCTTTGCCAGATTCTGTCTTCAAAATAGGGGCAATTGAAATCTTTTTTATACTAGTCAATCCGCCTTTAGTAATATCAATTTTTTTAGTCCCTAACTCTCCAAGGGAAGAAGCATCAATCTCTTCAGAATAGGTATTATCTTCAATATCGTACAGAATAACCTTAACTTTAGACAAATCTCCTTTTCCAATATCCCTGCTCACAACAAAAGATACTGAATTATCCTCAATTTTTACTGAATCTTCTAATATTTCCAATGAAACTCTGGCAGTTCCTGCAGAAATCTCTTCTGCCCCTTCTGAAAGGATATTTTTTATTACAACCCAGACAATTGTTGTTGCTGCTATGACCAAGAGAACCATAATCATAGTTGTAACAATTTCTGATAACCCTCTTTTATTTTTCATAAGTTAGAATAGAATTTGGAGTTTATAAAATTAATTAAAAAAATAAAAATAAGTATCTAAGAAAAATTATCTCTTTTTCTTTTTAGCTGCTTTTTTCTTTTTTCCGCCTCTAGCCATTTTTGCTTCACATACGTTACCCTTACCGTCTACATAGTAAAGATAGCCTGGCTTTCTCTTAACAACATTCTTAGCAATAACTTGTCCCATTTCTACCTCCTTTTTTTTTAATTATAAAAACTCTTTCAGCTTAACTGCTATTTAATTGGCAGTTTATTTGAGAGTTTTTTAGACAGAAAACATTACTCAATTGTCTTTGTTTTCTGTGTTATAACTTACTAATATCAATTGTCTATTTAAATCTTTCCTTCATCGACGAAGAATCCGATAATCTTCTTATTCTTATCATTAAATGGTATTTCAATTAACTTCATAAAAGGTTTTTTTGGATAGATACTTAATCTAAATGGATTTACGGTCTTAAATTCTATAACATTATTCTCACCGTCGAGCCATAAGGCAAGAAAGCTAAAAAATACAAAATAAGAATGAATTCGCATTCTGACATTTTTATTAAAAGTAAAAAGCAAATTATCTGTTTTTCTTGATTTAAACATTAGTCCAGTTATCTTGCCGAAAAAAGAAAGTTTTCTAGCTGAAATGTTTATCTTTCTACCACCATGACGGATTATCATCTGATCCTCGTTTCTTTAAGCTCTCAAATCGCTCATACATTATATTAACGTTTTTAATTGTAACATGATTATGATGTTTGAATCCGCCTCCAAAGCTCTTAGGAATATGCATTAACTCATGAATTATAGTCTTTGTCTTGTCTTCTTCTTTAAGTTTATCAAATCTCTCTGATAAAAATTCCAAGGCATAAACAGCTTTGATGCCTATTGCCATCTGCATTAATTTACCCAAAGCATGGCATCTTGCAATAGTCCCTCTAGAAGATGTCCCATAACTTCTCAAGCATTTAACTCTATCCATGAGTATATGTGGAAATAATAATCTAGAAATCTCTTCTGCTTTTTCCTGCAGATCATTGGCAAATTCATATTTCATAATGCTGAAAAAGTTAGAATGTTTATATAATTTGCCTATTCAACAAATTCTAAAATTTTATTTTTTGAAGAAAAACCAGATATGATTTTAATTTCTCTGCACTTAAAATATTTTTTCAATAATTTAATCA
>CAZXWV010000021.1:6456-7667 GCA_964644735.1 Candidatus Woesearchaeota archaeon | reverse complement strand
AAAAAATGAAAACAATAAAAAGAAGAAGAAAAGAATATAAAACAGACTACTTAAAGAGAATTAAGCTGCTTAAAAGTGGGTCGCCAAGAGTTGTATTTAGAAAAACAAATAAGTATGTTATTGCACAATATGTAACAAGCAGTGAAGCTCAGGATAAAATTGAAATAGGAATAAGTTCAAAAATATTATTAAAATATGGTTGGCCTAAGGAGAGGGAAGGAAGTTTAAAATCACTCCCTGCATCATATTTAATTGGATTATTAATTGGCAGGAATATTCTCAAACACAAGTTAGAGAATCCAATTGTGGATTTTGGGATGCTCAGGACCCCCCATAAATCAAAAGTGTATGCATTCTTAAAAGGGCTTATAGATGCCGGCATTAAGATAAAATGTGAAAAGGAGACATTTCCTAGTGAAGAAAGAATAAAAGGGAAACATCTTACCAATGATTTTTCAAAATTATTTGATGGAATTAAATCAAAAATAGAAAAAGAATAAAATGGCTGAAAAAGAAAAACAAAAAATAATTGAAGAAAATAACGTGGAGGGTATAGTTGAAACTCTAAAAGAAAGAAAACCTAAAAGAAGAAATCAACCCCCTACAAGAGAGGAAATTATGTCTGCTTGGGAGCCAAAAACAAAACTTGGAAGAGAGGTTAAAGACGGTAAAATAAAAAATATTGATGAGATACTTGATTCCAATAAAAAAATACTTGAATCAGAGATTGTTGATTCACTGATAAATGTTCAATCTGATTTGATTTCTATCGGCCAATCAAAAGGAAAGTTTGGCGGAGGAAAAAGAAGAGCATGGAGGCAGACTCAGAGAAAAACTAAGGAAGGGAATGTCCCTACTTTCTCAACAATGGCTATTATTGGGGATGGGAATGGACATATTGGTGTTGGATCTGGAAAATCTAAAGAAACTTTGCCTGCAAGAGACAAAGCAATAAAAAAAGCTAAATTGAACATTTTTAAGATAAAAAGAGGGTGTGCGGGATTTGAGTGCACTTGTTCAGAATTGCACACTGTTCCATTTAAAATTACCGGAAAATCTGGAAGTGTCAGAGTAAATTTAATTCCAGCGTCTCAAGGAACAGGACTTGTTGTTGGAGGAGAGTTAAAAAAAATGCTAAAGCTTGCAGGAATTAAGGATGTATACAGCAGAACTTCTGGAAGAAAAAGAACAACTTTTAATCTAATTAAAGC
>CAZXWV010000021.1:0-6356 GCA_964644735.1 Candidatus Woesearchaeota archaeon | reverse complement strand
TAATAGATGGGCTGGAAAAAGGAAAAAGCTATGAAGAGTTAAACTTAAAGGCATTTTTCAGGTTGCATCCTCCTAGAAAAGGAATTAAAAGCAAACTGCATTTCCCAAAAGGAGTTTTAGGAGATAATGGAAAGGAAATTAATAAATTAGTTGAAAGGATGCTGTAAAATGACATATAATTATTTAGAAATCAAAGAAGCAGTTAAATATGTAGAAAGCCAGTTAGCAAGGAGGGCACAAGAAGTTGGGGGAATTGATATTTTAGCCCAACAAGCAGGTGACAGATTCTTAACAAGATTATATAATGGGGTAGACCAGAAAGACTGTAAGTGGGAACTCTACCGACCTAAAAATCTTAAAGAAGTAAAAGAAAGGGCTGAAGCATCTGCTAGCAGATTTATAAAAATGTTTGGCGAGGTGCAAAAATGAGAAAAACACATAAAAGAAAAAAATCCTCAAGATATCACGGAAGAGGCATGGGCACTCACGGATGGGGCTCCAGAAAAAAACATAAGAAAAAAGGGCATAAAGGTGGAAAAGGAATGGCTGGAACCGGTAAAAGGGCAGACCAGAAAAAAACTCTGATTACAAAACTTTATGGGCATGGATATTTTGGAAAACAGGGCATCACAAGCAAAGGAACAAAAAGAGATACTAGAAAAAGAATAAATTTAGAGCAAATTGAAGTTAATTTAGGAAAATATGGCAAAAAAACTTCCAAAGGTTTTGAAATAGATTTAAGCTCTTATAAAATCCTTGGAACAGGAGATGTCAAAAATAAATTAGTTATTAAAGCAAAAGAGGCCTCAAAGTCAGCAGTTGAGAAAGTCAAAAAAGCAGGCGGAGAAATAATCCTCTTGTCTGTAAAAGAAGATGAAGTTAGTGAAGAAAAGAAGAATAAAAGATAATTAATTCTATAGTATATTTTGCTGTCACTTAATAGTAACACAAAATAGAAAGATTTAAATAGTTTAAAGGCATATATAAAATATGAAAAAATCATTAGTTGCAATACTATTAGCAGGATTATCTCTTGGCTCAATTAATCCAGTGCATGCTAATCTGCCATTAGAAAAAGAACTAATTAGTAAAGAAAATTGTCTATCTATGAACAAGAGTGAATCATACAATGTTAAAATAAAAGATGCGAATAATAATGGCTTAATTGACAAGGAAGAGGTTAAAGGGCGTATTGTATTCACTACAAACCCTCCAGAAAAAGAAGGAAATTATCTGATAACCATAACTAATCCTAACGGAAAAAGTGTATTCTCTAAAGATTATGATTTAGAAGGATGGCAGGGTGTTCTTTTTGATATTGCACCAGAAGTAAAAAATTATGGGAAAGGGGAGTATACAATAAAAACCAGCGACGGCATTACCAGCAACACAATTAAAATAAATGTTAAACCTGTAAAATAAGATGAGCGAGCTAAAAATTCAAAAAAAATTAACGTATTTAGGACTGGCCAGCTTGGCTTCCAGCTTGATTTTAGGTCCAGTTGGAATTTTAGGTGCTGGAGCAATATTTGCTGGGAAAAGATTAAGGCTTGACTGGAATAAAAAAGCAGGAGAAGATTATAAGAAAGAAAAAGCAATTGAAAATGCCGAAATATCAAAAAGGACATCAAGATATCAAATTTCAGGAAAAAGTGATTATTTTGGAAGATTAATTGCAAAATATAATCTAGACGGGAAGTTTAACAAAATTGCTGATAAGGGATACAGATTGTATCATGGAAATGAGGCAGTGAATACCATGAGATATGCTGAACATAGAGGGATTGAAGAATATTTAAGAAATGCTGGATTTGATATTAAATACATCAGAGGGGATAGAAAGGATTTAAAATTAATTAGAAGAGGGTTGGAGGATAGAATATGAAAAAATCATTAGTTGCAGCATTGCTGGCAGGAGGATTAGCTTTTAATGGTAATGCATCTGCGAGCTTGCCTTTAGCAAAAGAAACATTAAATAATTATTTTAATGCCCCTAAAAAAATAGAGATTGTTATAAGTGATAAGAACAAAAATGAGATTATTGATAGTGAAGAAGTTGGCAAATATATTTCTTATATATATGAGCCTAAAAGTGGAGGAAGATATAATGTTATAATCATTAATCCTCAAGGTGAAAAAGTCTACAGAACCTCTTATGACTTAGCTGAAAGTCAGCCAATTTTAGTTAATTTCTCTGATAAAATAAAATCTTTTGGAGAAGGAAAATATACTCTAGTTATTAGAAGAGAAATTGATTCTGAAAGAATTGAATTTGACGTTAAGTCTAAATAATGTTGATAAATTTATATACTCCCAACACTATTTAAAAATTATGAATAAAAAAGGGCAGGTTACATTATTTGTTATAATTGCGATAATATTTATTGGAGGGGTTGCACTATTTTTCATATTTAGAGAAGGGATAGAAAAAAAAGATGTGTTTACCCCTGAAATTGAAAATGTAAAATCTTTTGTTGAAGAGTGTGTAAGAGAGGTTGGAGAAGAAGCAGTATATTTTATTGGAGTAGGTGGGGGGTATTTCTTCCCTCCAGAGCTTGCTACTTCTGAAGGAATCCCGTATTATTACATTGATGGGGGGAATAAGATGCCATCCAAAGAAAATGTTGAAAAAGAAATTTCATCTTACGTTGATAGAAGCCTAATCTCATGTACTAAAAATTTTGAAGATTTTAAAGAATTGAATATAGAGCAGAAAACAATTAAGACAAAAGCAAAAATTGATAATGAAATAATAACATTAAGCATTATATCTCCTATAAGCGTGACAAAAGCAGATACTACTTCTATAATTGATAATTTTGAGAATATAGAAATTCCTGTAAGAATGGGAATTGTATATAACTCTATTCAAGAAATAATGGAAGAGGCTGGGAAGGATGGAATTTGCATGAGCTGTATCTTAGAAATTGATATTAAAAATGATTTAGAAACTGAACTATGGGATTATGATGAAAATACAGTAGTATTTGTTGTAACTGATGAAAATTCAAACATAAATAACGAAACATTTATATGGATATTTGCCAATAAATACGAGATACAATGAAAGATAAAATAACTCTGCAATTTATGAAATTAACAGTTATATCAGTGTGTATCTTATTTAGTTTAATATTATTTATTTCTGCTGCTGAGGCAATTGTTATTCTTGATTCTGCAGGAACAGCTGATGATGTAACTGGGACTGAAATAAGCACTCAGATATCAGAAGGGATAACAACTGTAAAATTTACAGGAACGAGTTCCAGCTTAAATGTTAAAGGAAATGAATTTACAAATATAGTCCCTCTTTCTAAATCAGGAGAATCAATTATAACACTAGATGAATTTGGGGATATTACAAAAGCAGATTTTACTACGAATGAGAAAGGCGGAACTTATACATTAGGAGGGACAAAATTTGACCTTCCAGCAAATTCAAGAGTGCAGTATGATAAAGATACTGGAATGCTTACTCTCCCAGAAGGAAGCAAAATAAATGAAATTCCAAAAGAAGATATCAAAATCTATGGGAGTAATATTAAACTTCCGACTGGAGTTAATATGGAAAAAGGGACTTTAGATTATGATAAACTTAATAATAAATGGTCTGCTCCTCCAAAAGCAAGTGTAACTATATATGGAATTAAAATATTAGGTGATGAATATACTGGGAGAGATATTTATTTTGATGGGGCAAGGCATACTGGAGAGTATGTTTCTTTTTATCCTGATAGAAAAGGAGTAATTATATCTTCTCAAAAGGGTTTTTCAGCTTCTGGTTACGGCTATGGAGCATTGGATAGGATAACATTCCTAGAAGGAAACTCTATTTTTGGTGGAAATGGTAATTTTGTAATAAAAAGTCTTGAAGCAGGAAGCGAGATAGAGATAATTGCACAAGAAGGAAATCCTCCAGCTTTAATAAGTGATGGTAAATTCAGTATTGAAAATGGGAATAGATTGATAGATGTTAATTCTAAAGAAGCTAAAGTTACAATAATAAAAACCTCTACAAAACCATCTGCTCCTGTAAATTTTTTCCCAGATTACAAGGAATCTCCTTATTTCTCAATTAATAGCGAAGGGAAATTTACTATATTTGCTAAAGAAGGAGGAAAAGAAAAAAAAGTTTCATTGTCTACTCAGGTGACTACTTGGCTTGGAGAGAACTGGTTTGGAGCCGTTAGTGATAAAAATAAAAAATTGAAAGAGATAGAATAAAAAAGTACCAACAACCTTTAAAAACAATATTTCTAATTAATATTTATGGATTTAAGAGGCATATTTGATTATATTCCAGAAGTTAGAAAGCCGGAAGAAAAGAAATTAAGCTTTAATGTAAAATTAAAATGGACCATAATCGTATTGGTTTCTTTTTTTGTTCTTGCTAACATCTCGCTTTTTGGGCTGTCAAACAATGCCCTTGAAAGATTTGAATATCTGGCTATAATTCTAGGGACAGATTTTGGAAGCATTATTTCATTAGGTATCGGCCCAATCGTGATGGCTTCAATTATCCTGCAATTGCTTACTGGTTCAGGCATAATAAACATTGACACAACAACATCAGAAGGAAAGAAATTTTTTCAAGGGGTCCAGAAGATGTTAGTTTTCTTTTTTATAATTTTTGAAGCTTTAGTTTATGTTTTAATGCAAGGGCTTCAGGCAGCTCCAGGATTTGTATACATAGTTATTTTCCAGCTTATATTAGGAGGGCTGGCAATTTTTTATATGAATGAGCTTAGTGAAAAATGGGGGCTTGGCTCTGGAGTTAGTTTGTTTATAGCTGCTGGAGTTAGCTGGAGAGTGTTTGCAACAATGTTTCAGTTCATAAACCAGCAAGGAAAAAACTGCTTGCTTGATTTTAATGAAACTTTATGCCCTGGAAAAGTTCTTGTTTTAATACAGTCAGTAATAGACAAATACCCTATAGAGTTTTTGTCTGCTTTTGCGGCAATTATATCAACAGTTGTAATATTCTTAATAGTTGTATGGGCACAGTCATTAAAAGTTGAAATACCATTGTCTTTTGGGAGAATTAGAGGATACTCTATTAAATGGCCTCTGGCATTTTTTTATTCTTCAGTACTCCCAGTTATTTTAACAGCTGCTTTAATAGCAAATATCCAATTATTTGGGGGGCTTATTGAAAATGTTGCAGCTCCATGCCTTATTGAAGGGGGGGTTTGCACCGGGACAGCAAAATTTGCCTCTTATTTCGGATTTTTAGGGCATTTTGTCCAGGGGCAGCCTGTTTCTGGTTTAGCTTTCTGGATGGGTTCTACAAATATTTTAGAATTAATTATTAGAGGGGGATTCCTGCCACTTTATTTGATTCAGGGAATAACCCACGTTGTATTTTTTATGGTTTTCTCAACAATCTTTGCTGTATTCTGGGTTAAAACATCTGGAATGGATTCAAAATCTCAAGCGCATAAAATATCTTCATCTGGATTGCAAGTAGCTGGATTCAGGCAGGATATAAGAGTGATAGAAAGTATACTTGACAGGTATATACTTCCGTTAACAGTAATGGGGGGCCTTGCAATAGGCCTGCTTGCATCAATTACTAATCTTCTCGGAGCATTAGTTTCAGGAACTGCTATCCTATTGGTTATTATGATTATGTTCCAATTCTATCAGAATATTGCACAGCAACATGCAGCAGATATAAATCCAGCAATAAGAAAATTTATTGGAGGATAGATTTTAATTCTCAGAAGAATACAAAATTCCAAAAATATCTGACATATAGACTCTTATTGAATAGTAGTCAAGATTTAAAAACTATTTTGATTATTAGTTAATATGGATAAAAGAGGGAGTTTTAAATGGATATTTATTGTAATAAGTATCTCATTCCTTATTGCTATTTTTTGGGAAAGTTTTCCAGCTATAAAAGATTCTGTTCACCTAGTCTTGAATCCAACAGCAGGATGGTTGTTTGATTGGAATTTGACATATGGCATGATTGTTTTAATATTCATAATCTCATTATTTATGACGTTAGTCCAAAAATATGCCACAGACCAGGAAACTCTTAGAGAATTGAAAAAAGAACAGAAAATACTTCAGGATGAAATGAAAAAGTACAAAGAGCATCCAAAAAAACTAATGGAGCTTCAGAAAAAACAATTTGAGTTTATTCCAAAAACAATGAAACTTAGCATGAGACCGGTTATATATACAGGAATTCCTTTAGTTTTATTCTTCAGATGGTTTATGGATTTTTTTACCCTTATTGGGAATCCTAAATTTTTTGGCTTCTTGAGCTGGTTTTGGTTTTATCTGATTGGGTCTATAATTTTTAGCATGATTCTGCGTAAGATTTTAAAAGTAGTGTGAAAAAGGTT
>CAZXWV010000020.1:5897-8108 GCA_964644735.1 Candidatus Woesearchaeota archaeon | reverse complement strand
TGCAGCTGCTTTAAGCTTTCTGTTGTCGTCCCTTCAATTAATTTTAAAGCATCTCCTAAATCAGAATTATCCAGTTCTTTGTCAAGTTTGTTAATTTCATCGTCATTCAATGCATAAACTTTGAAGCTAACATCAGCTTTTCCGATGAATGCCCCTTGCTGTGGCACTGCCCTAAAATTAAAATCAACTAATATGCAGCTGTAATAGTTTCTTTTTAATGATTTTAAAAATCCTTCTTTCGCAAACTCCCGAGGCAACTCGCCTGCAAGCGCAAGATCTTTTACATTCAGTTTTGATTTCCCTAATAATGTCAATTCAAGCAAGACTCTGTTAAATGTTTTTACCAAGTCAGGGCTTCTTCCAGGCTCTTTCATCTCCAGCTCTTGAGCTGCTTTTAAATAAGGTTTTGCCCATCTTGAATAAAGCTTCACGCTGTTAACCTGGCTTTTTAGATAAACCCTTTCAATCTCATATCTTTTTCTCAGCTCTTTTTCAGATTCTTCAACCCATATATTAAATTCATGAATTCTTGGTTTTAGGATTCTTTTTACTATATCATTTAAATCCATTTTTTCAACATCTTTTTCATCCTTGGCAGCCAAAAAAGCATGAATCAGCGTCTGGAAGCCAACCTGCCCTAATGCCATAGCTTTTATGCTTGAATTGCCTTTTGATATGTCCACTTTATCCATCCATATCTGTTTTAATGAAAGTCTTGCACCCTCGGTTTTGGATTTATCTTTTGAATTCATATCATCATAGCTTTGCAGCCTGATTGTATAATCTTTCAAATCGTGGACAATATTTAAAACGCTTCTGACAACCGCATTTATATTTGCCATTATTTTTGATGCCTCTTCCTGCATTCTTACAGCTTTCATCCCTGTTTCTGAAAAATACGCCCCTCCAGTAGCTGAGACAAAGTTATCCACGAGTTTTTCCGGCTTAAGGCCAAAATCATTCATTAAATCAATAATGAAGTAATAAATAGGCTCTAAACTCTCAGAATAAGATTCATAGACTAAATTATGCTCTGCTTCTGGCCCACCCTTTTCTTTGTAATAAGGGCTAATCTCCTCAATTATTTTAGATATTGATTTTATTTCTGCCATATACCTATTAATCAATAAATGAGTATTTAAAAAATGTTTGCCATAATTGATTCTATAAGATTTATACTGGTACTCTTTCAATCTTTTAAAATAGTTTAATGCAAATATAAAAAACTCTTTGTATTTTATTGGCAGTTTTATTAGAGTTTTTTAGCCAGAGAAAAAGAAACAATTGCAAGGCAATTGTCTGCCACCTAAAGGAAGCAGTTTATTCTTTTTCTCTGTATAGAAATTATTATAAATGAGATATTCTTTACTAAAATATGGGATTATTTTGGTTTAGAAAAAAAGACAAGGTAATTGATTTTACTGGAAGATACAAAAGACAACAGGAAAAACTTTCTAAGACACATGATGAAAGTAACAGTCAAACAAAATCTCACTCTTCTAAAGAAGATTCGCCATACAGCCCTTTTGGCTTTTTTTCAGGCATCTCTCCAATCTCATCAAGTTCTTCAAGTTCTAATCAAGGTGAATTATCCTCTGGGCATGATGCTCATGATAACATAGATGAAAAAAGAAGGAAGCTTGCAAAAAGGCTTAGTGATATGACTTCTAGAATGGAAGATTTATCAAATAAAGTTTATCATTTGCAGCAAAGAATTGACCTTTTGGAGAAAAAAGCTGGTGTTAAGGAATTTTAAGTAAATACCCTCAAACTATCATAATTATAAACTATTTATATCTTTAAACTTTAATGGCAACGCTTAATTCAATAATCTCAACAGCATTACTGCCTTTATTTGTTTTGGCAGGCACATCTTATGCTAAAAATACGAACCAAAAAATAAATACCATATTCCAAAGAAAGGAGATTGTTTTAGGGAGAAGTGATGGAGTTGAATGTAATGTACTCTATTCTATTGCAGATAAAAAATATTGGATATATCATTATAAATGTGTTAATGGCGACGAAATATTTGATTTTGATGGGGACAATAATGCTGACAAAGTTTGCATTGGCAAAATAAACAGATGTTTTTCATATGGAAATAATAATCAAGAAATCTGCTTCACAGACATTAAAGAGTGCATTCCAATTAATGAAGTAAAAGAGGATTACCCAAGAGTTCTTAAAGAAGCAGGTAAAGAAATAAAT
>CAZXWV010000020.1:0-5797 GCA_964644735.1 Candidatus Woesearchaeota archaeon | reverse complement strand
AAAAGCTAAAGCTTATGCATTGAAAAATGCTCTTGCATATGACGGAAAGGCTGCGCAAGGGCCTGTGATTTCTGCTTTATTTAATGAAGGGCTGAAGAAAGATGAAGTTGGAAAATATGCTAAAAAAATATCTCAAATAGTTAGCGAAGTAAATTCACTCTCTTTTGAAGAACAAAAAAAGCAATTTGAGGAATTTAAAGATGAGGTTAGTGAAAGGGAAGTTAGAGAAGGTTTATCTGAATTGCCTGGTGTTAAAAAATCAGGGGTTATTATGAGGTTTGCTCCATCTCCTTCTGGGCCATTGCATATAGGTCATGCCGCAACCGCCTCTCTCTCATTTCTTTATGTGAAGAAATATGGGGGTAAATTTTATGTTAGAATAGAAGATACAAATCCAGAGAATATCTATAATCCAGCTTATAAAATGATAGAAGAAGAATCAAAATGGCTTTTTGGAAATCAAATTGAAATTGTAATCCAGTCAGATAGAATGGAGATTTATTACAAATATATTGAGAGATTAATAAATAAAAAAGCAGCTTATGTCTGCACTTGCTCTGCCGATAAGTTCAGAGAGTTTGTTTCTGCAAAAAAGAATTGCCCTTGCAGGGATTTAACTGTTAAGGAAAATATGGGAAGATGGGATAAAATGCTTGATAAAAATGGATTTAATGAAGGAGAGGTTGCTTTAAGGTTTAAATCAGATATGAAACATAAAAATCCTGCAATGAGGGATTTCCCATTAGCAAGGGTAAACACTCATGAACATCCAAGGCAAAAAAATAAATACCGAGTTTGGCCATTGATGAATCTTGCTGTTGCCGTAGATGACATTGATATGGGCATGACTCATATTATCCGTGGAAAAGACCATAGAGACAATGCTCAGAGACAGAAAATGATTTATGATGCTTTAGGGAAAAAATTTCCGTGGACAGGCTTTCTTGGAAGGATTCATTTTAAAGGGCTGGAGTTTTCAACAACAAAGTTTAGAGAGTCAATTGAAAGAGGAGAATATTCAGGGTGGGATGATAAGAGACTGCCAACTATTGCTTCATTAAAAAAACAAGGATATAAACCTCACGCATTTTTGAAATTTTCTGAACATGTTGGGCTGTCAGAAACAGATAAAGTAATGGACAAAGAAGAATATTTCAAGCTTCTTAAGGCTTTTAATAGAGAGTGAATAAATTTATACGTCCTACATTAACTATTTTTTTTAGTTTTATAATTTTCTATATTTTTAATTAATTCATTGACCATGATTGGTGCAACTTTCTTGCCCATTGGGATATAAAAATTCTTGGAATCTATAATTTTTCTTTCTATGCCTTTAGAATTCAATGATGCTAAATCTCTGGTGTTATGAATCATATCTGCTATCTTTACTCTCTTGATTTTATCTCTTGCATATATTAGCCTTATTTTATACAAATCTTCCTGGGATAAATGACAATCATCAATTGAGATAACTCTGTTGGCCAACTTTTTTGTTTCTTTATCTATAGTATTCTTAGAAAGTAAATACACTCCATTTGAAATTTCATATCCGAATGCTTCTTTAATCTCTCCAGTTATTATGCTGGTATCTTCCACTATGTCATGAAGCAGTGCTACGCATTGAGTTATTATATCTCTATAACCAAATTCTCTGAGGATTCTTGCAACAGCAATCGGATGGGAAGAAAAAGGTTGATTGCTGCCTTTTCTGAATTGTCCTTTATGATAGTGATTGCAATATTTTTCAGCCAGTTTAACCAATTCTAAATCTATAGCCATGAATTTAGTGTATCTCTATACTTTAAAATAATTTATATAAAAAACTCTTTGTATTTTACTGCCAGTTAAAACTGGCAGTTTTCTTAGAGTTTTTTAGCCAGAGAAAAAGAGACAATTGCCTTTGGCAATTGTCTGCCACATAATGTCAGAAATCTTGCAAAATGGATTTCTGAGCACACTCAAAAATCATTGATTTTTGATGATGTGGTAGTTTATTCTTTTTCTCTGTATAATTTTTAGTCAGTTTTCTTTATGTCAAGATTGCTGGTGCAGAAAACCAGATGCTTCAGCATCTGGATGAATGCAATCTTGAGCACGAGAGAATTGTTTCAAAAGGCAATTTTCTAGCATCCAAATGTCAAGAACTGAAAGTTCTTGAGCACACTCAAGATGTTTCACATCTTGATGAGTCCTAAACAAACCACGACTTTTAAGCCTATGTAAAACTCAAGGATTTTTTGATAACATAAACTTCATCATTTCTTCTCACAACCGGAAGTTTTAGCCCTATCTCATCGTCTTTTTTAGCTTTTTGAATTGGTTTATTGTTCATCTCAATATGCTGTATCCTTGATTTTTCCAATCCTGTTGTTTTCCCAATTATAATGATTTCATCTCCAACTTTTACACTTGAAACCAGTTTAATTGTAGCAACTCCTATTTTTGAATAATAATTAGTAACCTTGCCAATAAAATGTTTTCTCTCTTTTGATGCATTATGTTCAACTTTTGAAAAATCATCTGATGTTGGCATTCCCAAATAAAATCCAGAAGAAAATCCCTTATTGTAGACTTTTTCAAGTTCTTTTATCCCTTCATTTATCTCTTTTTTTGTTAGTTTCTTATCTAACGCTTTTCTATAAACTCTTACAACTGTATCCACATATCTTGGATCTCTGTTTCTCCCCTCTATCTTAAAATATTTCACCCTGGCTTTTTTCATTTTCTCAATAAAAGGCAGAGTGCATAAATCTTTTGCAGACATTACCCTATTATTTTCAAGCCTTAATTCAGCGCCAGAATCATCTTTAATGATATAGCTTCTTCTGCAGGAGTGCAGGCATTTTCCACGATTAGCAGAACTTTTAAAAGAGTGCTGCGACATAAAACATCTCCCAGAAATTGCAACACACATTGCTCCGTGGGCAAAACATTCAATATCAATTATCTTGGATATTTCTTTTATTTGTTTCAAATTCAGCTCCCTAGCCAAAACAATTCTTTTTGCTCCAAGTTTTTTGTAGAACTTTGCCGCCTCGATATTTGAGACAGAAGCTTGAGTTGAGATGTGGAAAGGAATATTGAATTTTTTGCATAAATTAATTACCGACAAATCCCAGCAGATAATTGCATTAACTTTTCCTTTAACACTTTTTATTAACTCTTCAATTTTTTCTAATTCATCATTATAGATTATAGTGTTTAAAGTTAGATACATCTTTACTTTATTTTTGCAGACTTCCTTAATTTTTGACAGGTCAGTTATCTTGAAGTTCTTTGCAGCATCTCTCATGTTAAACTCTTGCAGCCCAAAATAAACTGCGTCAGCTCCGGCTTTTACAGCAGTCACTAGTGTAGGAAAATCTCCTGCTGGCGCTAACAATTCATACGCTCTTTCCTTGAAGCGCTGAACGGCTACTTTTTTTCTTTGCTTTCTTTCAAAGTCGCGAGAACCCGTTGATTTCTCTTTTCTCCTAATTCTGCCTGATTTTTCTTGTGTTCTTTCCTTTTTATTTTTCATAATATCTGAAAAAAAGTTAGGTTTAAATAGTGTTTGTTGCTAATTTCATAACTATGGAAAATAAGCTTGTTAGAAGATGCTGTATTTGTGAAACAATTGAACTAGAAGCAGCAGGAGAATTTTTCTTTGTTCAGAAAAGAGATTATGACGGAAAGGGATTTACATTTACAGACGGACTTCTTTCAGAAATATGTTTTAAGAAGGTCTTTCCAGCAGTTAATTTAGATAAACTTAAGACAATAGCCCCTATTTACAAGACATGCGGAGATTATGACTAGTAAAGTCTATAGTACTTTGATAAATCCAAAACAAAAAATTCAAGACTTTTTTATTCTAAAGAGAATCTTTTTATACTATATTCAACTAAGTTAGATAAATTAAGGAGAGATTAAAAATTATGGCGGTTGTAGTATAATGGTAGTACGTGTGACTGTGGCTCACAAGGAGAGGGTTCAATTCCCTCCTTCCGCCCTTAAGAGAAATTAAAATGAACTACAAGAATATCAAAAAGATAATTTTTATCTGCAAGTATAACATTTTTAGAAGCGAGATTGCTGAAATATACTTCAATAAGATAAACAAAAACAAGAGTGTCAAAGCGAGTAGTGCAGGTTTTATAATGGGGGGGTGGGGGGACAGGGTTCAAAAGAAAGTTGCCAAAAGAGAAAAAATCCCAATAAGTTTCAAACCTAAACCTATTAAATTAAAAGATCTTATCCAGGCAGATTTAATAGTGGTTGTAGCAGACGACATCCCAAAAATTATGTTTGATTATTGGCTTGCTCCAATCAATAAAAAAATAGTTTTTTGGAAAATTCCAGATGAGCAAAAAATGAATGAGAAAAATATTAGAAAAATTGTAACGGCAATTAAAAGGAAAACCGAGGATTTAGCTAAAAAATTGGAGAAAAAAGATGAAAACAGACAGCACTAAAAAATCAGAGATTTTTGATGCTACGAAATCTAAAACTACACCTATGCGCAGATCAGACTATAAGATTTCGTTGGTTAAAGGATTCAATGATTATACATTGGAAGAAGCCCAAAAGAGAGCTAAAATTAAAAATATAATGACTGAAACTTTTGAAAGATATGGTTTTGAGCCGGCTGAAACTCCGATAATTGAATATGAAGAATTTGTGAGGGGAGAAAATAATCAGGACGAAGCTATTTCAGATATATTCAAACTGCAGGACAAAGGTAAAAGAGAATTAGCTTTAAGATATGAATTTACATTTCAATTAAAGAGAATTGCTAAGAATAAAAAACTTCCTTACAAAAGATATCAAATAGGAGAGGTATTCAGGGATGAGCCTGTTTCTTCAAGCAGATTTAGGCAGTTCACACAGGCAGATGCAGACATTATTGGCTCCACAACCAAAGATGAGGCAGAAATTTTAGCTTTAACTTCAGACATTTTAAGTCAATTAGGGGTAACCTTTACAATAAATGTAAATAACAGAAAACTGCTTAATGAGCTATTGGAGAGTGAAGGGATAAAGCAAAAAGAGCAGGTTATAAAGGAAGTAGACAAGTTAGACAAACTCCCAGAAAAAGTAGTTAAGGAGAATCTGAAAAAGTATGGAGCTGAAAATATCCTCTCAATATTAAAAAAACCAGAAACATACTTCAAGAAATATAGCTCGTACAGCGAAATAGAAGAATTAAGAGAATGCTGTAAGATTTATGGAATTAAAATAAACTTTCAGGCAAATTTGGCAAGAGGATTGAGCTACTATAATGGAGCAGTCTTTGAGATTAAGAGTAAAGAGATGAAAGATACAATAATTGCAGGAGGGAGTTATCTGGTTGATGGTTTTCCATCAACAGGAATTTCCCTTGGTTTAGACAGATTAAGCCAGCTTGCAAAAATAAATTTAGAGAATCAAAGAATATTATTAATATCATTAAATGAAGATAGTGAATCAATTAAGCTCGCTAAAAAACTAAGGGACCGAGGAGAAAATGTAATCTTATTTTATGGGAAGCCATCTAAGGCATTAGATTACGCTAATTCATATAACATCAATAAGGTTATTTTCGTCGGTAAACAAGAAGTTGAGAAAAAGAAATTTAAAGTTAAAGATATGAAAACTGGTAAAGAAGTATTTGAAAAATTTTAGTTAAAATAAAAATAAAAGATAAAAATAACAAACTATTTAAAAATTATCTACTTTTTCTTTTTTTTCTTAGCTGCCATGTTGAGAGACCTCTTTTTTAATTGATTATATTAGGAATGCATTATTTATAAACTTTTTTATAAAAATGATAAAAACC
>CAZXWV010000019.1:0-8125 GCA_964644735.1 Candidatus Woesearchaeota archaeon | reverse complement strand
GTAATCTGGTTTATAATAATGATTGGGTTGCTATTTCTTATGCTTGGGATTAGCGACTTGAAAGAATAATTCTGTGAAAGATATTTCTAAATAGTTCTTAAAAATAAAAGAGAAATAGAAATAAAAAATAAAAGAGAAATAAATTTAAATTTATTTCTTGTAATTTCTTAGAAGTTTGCTTACACCAATAACCAAGAAAGATGCTGCAATAAGCCAGTCACCAATTCCTGAAGGTAAAATTACGCCTAATAAAGGTAATGTAAACAACACACCAATAAGCGTCATTAACCATGCAGTTAATTTTGCCATTTCAACCCCCTTTTTGTTTAGTTTAATAAAAATTAAAGGAAAAAGAAGTATATAAAACTAACTTATTTTGGTGTTGTTAATTAATCGGTTGTTTTGCTCACATTTCGTTCTCCTGTTAATTGCGATTGTTTAATTGATTGTAAAAGCATTGTTTCCCATTTATTGCCTTGAAATTCTATACCGCATCTTTCCGCAGGAGTTAGTTTATCCTTAACTCCTTTCCTTACGAAGTTATGAAATATCTTAAATCCATCTGCGTAAGTTTGAGTTTCATTTATCCCTCTTCTAACCTTTTGAAATTCCTTTTGATGAGTGTGGTGGTTTTCTATTGCATTGTTGTTTATTATCCTTCTTCTCCCTAAAATTGAAGTATGCTTAACTTTTCTTTCATTTCCCCAATTTCTAAAAGTCTTTCTTATTCCGTCTTGGTATGAAGGTAATTTATCTGTGATGATTTGATAAGGAACTTTGCCGTTTTGTTTATATGCTTCTGTCATTACTTCTTGGGCTTCTTTCTTTCCTCTCTTATGTCCTGTAAGATGTGAGGCAAGTAAAAACTTAGTTTCCTTATCCATAACATTCCATTGATATTCATAATCAGCACCTTTCTTTCTGTTTCCTTTTTTCGTTCTTACCATTGTTTCGTCTGCGTTCCATACATTTCCAACATTCTTAGGTTTGAGAGTTTTAGCGTATTTTTCTAATGTTTCGCTAAACTTCAAAACCCAATTTCTTATAGTAATGTGAGAAATTGATAAGCCATAAAATTCCATAAATTGAGCCGAAATATCTCGGTAGCTTAAACCTCTATAATAACAATCCATAGCAAGACAGACAAGTTTAGCATTGCCTTTTATTTTAGGAATAGGACTTAATACAAACTTCTTTTTACATTCTTGGCAGTTGTATCTTTGCTTATTTCCTAATTGTGTTCTTCTTACTCCAAATTTAGTTATGTTCTTTGAGGCACAATAAGGACAACAATCATCAAGAGGTTTTTCTATCATTAAATCCAATTCTCTTTTTATTGGATTTTGTTCTACTTCATAGCTTACTTTTAATTTTTCAAATAATAGAATGGTTTTGATATGCTTACAATATAATCCCTTACCTTTACATCTTCTTTCAAAATCTTGGCACTCACAAGAATAACTATCTATATGAGTAACTTTGTATTTCTTATTGCTGTCAAACTGCGACGGAACAAGATAAGTAAATTCATCTAAAAGCTGTGGCTCTCCTTTTTGTAAAATAGCTTCGGCTCTCTTACTTCTCTTGTCTGCAAATTCTCTTATTTGGTTTTGTGTTGTGTTTATCATAGTAATACTTTCTTGTATTACAAGGAATAACTACTATATAAATGTTCCTATTGTAATACCTTTATGTATTATATATAAGATATAAACAACCTTAAAGACGAAAGATTTATATATGAGTAATATGTATATATATTATAATGAGGTTATTGGACAGGAAATATTACTATGAATGAGGAATACACTAACATTTGGGAATTGTATGGACTAAAGACAAATCCATTTTTCACAGAGCCCCTACTTTTATTTGGTGGAGATATTGATTTAAGGGTTGGCTTTGTTGGTAGAGAAGAGGAAGTAAAAAGATTAAGGAACATTTTTGGAAGTGGTGGAAGTAGGATTATTGTTTATGGAGATGTTGGAGTTGGAAAAACAACCCTCGTTAATTATGTAAGAGCCATAATGCCCTCAAACACATTTTTTACACCCTTAAAAGAGATAGCTGTGCAACCAGAATGGAATGGTGGAGATTTTATATTGAATACATTAGCTTCAATTTATTATACTATAAAAAGAAGGTCTGATTTAAGTAAAGCATTTTTATCTTCGGAGTTAATAAAAAAATTAGAATTACTTATAGATATTGTTGAAAGAAAGGATAGAAACATATCTCTTAATATCGGTGTCGTTGGTGGCGGAGTTGGTAGCACAACAACAATTAATCTACCAAATTTAACAATCCACTCATTACAAATATTTTTTGAGCAGATTGTAGAAGAAATTAAAAAAGTAGGATTTAAAGAAATAATATTACACTATAATAATTTAGATATTTTTGAAACTCAAAATTTACAGAAAATCTTTAATTCAATAAGAGATTTTATTCAGACAAAAGATGTTAATTTTATTTTCATTGGAGATTTAGCTGTTCCACAAGTTATCAATCAAATGAAAAGAGTTAGCTCTATTATGTCGGATAGTTCTATATTTATTGAAAACTTATCTTTGAATAATTTAAAAAAATTATTAGACACAAGAATTAATCATTTATCGGCTTCTGGTTTAGTTTCCGTAAAACCTTATGAAGATGAAGTTATTTCTAAGTTATATACTTTATACGACGGCAATTTAAGATTTATTCTCAATAGTTTATCAACTGCCTTTAATGAGATGGTTGTTGATACTCCGTTAATATTAAACTCTGAATTACTAATGAGAGTTTTATCAGAAACAAGTAGAAGAAGATGGTTAAATAAATTAACCGATTTAGAAAAAGAAGTATTATTTTTTATTCTTGATGAAGGAGAAACAACTAATAAAAAAATAGCCACAAATCTAATAAAACAAAAACAAAATATTTCTAAAATAACAAATAAATTACTTCAACTAAACGCAATAAAAATTAAAAAGATGGAAGGAAAGGAAAAGTTTTTTTCAGTAGTTCATTCTATAAAATGGATTTTATTAGATAAGGATTTAAAACCAAATAAAAAACAAAAGGAGCAACCTATGAGTATTGAAAAAGAAATACAACAGGTTTTAAAATTTTAATGAAACATAAAACATTAGGACAAGTATTTACTCCAAGTTGGATAGTAGAAGAAATATTAAATTCTTCTGGCTTTTAGAAATGTCTTTGTTACCTCTTTTTCACCTACCATAAAAAAGTTAAGAAATACAAACTTAAAAACCTACCTATCAACCGACACTTAACACCCTAATTCACCAACCGATTAATTAACAACACCACTTATTTTAGCCATATAATGAAATTAGGGTTCCTTCTATTATTGCTGCTGTAATCAAGAGTGGCAAGACAATAAAGAGAAATACCTTTAGGGAGTTCCAAAAATATCTTCTAAGCGATTCAAATTTATGTAAAAAACTGCCTTTTTGAAATATAATCAATCCCATTTTTAATCCTAATCCAAGAGAAATGAATATTGCCGGCAATTCAAAAATTCCGTGAGGCAAAACTCTCCATAAAGTGATAAATCCTCCATTTTCAACTGTGATTGAAGCAACAAACCCTAATAAATACCCGTTAGCGACAGCTGCAAAAAATGGAAAAATTCCAAGAAGAATTCCGAAAATCATCCCAAAAAAACTGCTTTGAAGATTATTAAAAAAAATAAACCTAACAAGTTCGCCTTGGGACATCCCTTCGGTTTTTTCAAGCAATTCCTTGATAAACTTAAATATTTGTTCAGAAACTGATTCTGGTGCAGGAATAAAAAAACCAATAAGAGTGAATATAAAAAAGAGTGATACGATAAAATAAATAAATTTCTTAGATTCAATTATATAACTCCAACTTTCTTTATATTCTTCTTTCAAATTAAATTTTTTACTTTTCATTTAACTAAAATACCTTGAAATATATTTTGTTTTATTTTTATAACTCTTCCTTAAGTATAAACCATAAGCAATACCAATGAGCAAACCTCCGAGATGAGCAGTATTCCCAATAGGAAGATTTCCGGCAGCAGAGATGACCCACAAGACAACCAAAATACCAGGGGCAGCATATTTCATTTTTATTGGGATTGGGATAAACATCACATAAACAGGAAGATTAGGGGTGATAATCATCAAAAATCCGACAAGCCCAAATAGTGCTCCTGAAGCTCCTACTGCATAACTGTTCATATCTGAAGTAAAGAGTAAAGAAGATAGGACAAAAAACACTCCTGCAAGCAATCCCGATATAAGATAGAAAAATAAATATCTTCTAGCTCCTAAAATTCTCTCAACCAAACTCCCAATAAAAAATAAAGATAACATATTTGCAAAAATATGGAAGAAACCTCCGTGCATAAACATGCTTGTTAAGAAAGTCCAGAAATATTTCCCTTGGAGAATATTGATAGGCTTGATAGCGATATAGTCAAGATATGCCAAGTTAGTATAAATTAAAATAGAAAAGATAACAAAAAAAATAAGATTAATTATTATTAAGTTTGAATTAATGCTGAAACTAGGAAAAAAGCTTTTTTTCTGAGAAGGGTAAATTTCATATACTCCATTCATTTTTAAGATTATTTTTTATTTGTTTTACTTTTAGTTAATTTCTTTGCTCTTATTTTCTTTCCAGATATCTTCTTTGCTGATTTTTTCTTCATAGTTTTTTTTGCTGATTTTTTTTTCTTTATTTTTTCTTTTTCCTCTTTTCTAGCTTCTTTTATCTTAATTTTGCCTATTTTCTCTTTTTCTTTTTTAATCTCATCCTCAACAAACTCTAATTCAGTTTTCAGTTTATCAACATTCCTTTTGAATTCCTTCACTGCTTTAGTGTTATCTTTTGAAGTAAAGATATTCCCGCATTCATTGCACTTAAAATCATGGAGTAGCGCATTTTCTTCTGTAAATTCAATATTGCATCTCTCACATACATAAAATTGCTTGACTTCCCTGCTCTTTATCTGATTATTTATCTGATTTATCTTATTAATTAAAATCTCTCTTAAAAATTCCAGTGATTTAAGAATTTCTATCTTCCAGAAATAAGTATACCATCCTTTTTTCTTATCTTTCTTTCTTATAGATGAGACTAATCCATGGTCAGAAAGTTTGTAAAGGATATTTCTTGTCTGGTTAATAGTGATATTTAATTTTTTTGCTATGATAAATTCATTTACATGCTTGTTTGTATTCAATAAATCTGCAATATTTTCTGCTTGTTTCCCGACAATAAGTACCACCATTTCATTAAGAAATTTTTTTAACATTTGAATATTAAAAAGAGGCTGAATAAATACCTTTCGGTTCATATTTATGTAGAACACTCTGAAACAAATAGCCTAATTTAGTGATACTAAAATTTAAAGAATTTTTGGTAAAAATAAAAGTTTTTAAACTTATATTGTATGTTATATATATTAAAATATAAGGTTAATAAAATATAACATGGGGTGGTTTAGCAAAGAAAAAGATAAAAAGAGGGTATTGCCTTCACTCCCTGAACTCCCAAAACTTCCTGAACTGCCAAAAATAGGCGATGAAGGGGAAGATAATTCTATGGAGAAAATTCATCAATTGCCGACTATTCCAACTAGCTTTTTTGGAGAAAAATTTTCTCAAAATGCTATAAAAGATGCTATTGCTGGGGAAAAAGAGAAAGAGGATTCTGAAGCAGATGAATTTGCAGAAAAAGAAGGAATTATGCAGATGATGCGAAATCCTCTAAAAAATCAGAAAACAAATGAGATTACAGTTTCTGAAGAAAATAGAAGATGGAATACGGATATCACTGAATTTCCAGAGGGAATTGCAAAAAAAGTTAAGAGTGCTGAACCTGTTTTTATAAGGCTGGATAAATTTGAAGAGAGTTTGAAAATACTTGAAGAAACAAAAAAGAAAGTTTTGGGAGTGGAGAAAATGTTAAGAGATATAAGAAAAATAAAAGAAGAGGAAGAGAAAGAATTGGAATTATGGGAAAATGAAATCCAGATGATAAAAGAGCAGTTTGAAAAAGTCGATAGAGATATTTTTTCTAAGATATAATGAAAGACAATAATTTGATACATGTCAAGTTTGAATATGAAGACGCTGTAAAATCAAAAAGAGATATCCTTCTTTCAGAAAGAGGTCTTTTAAGAGCTGCAAAAACAGCAAAAAGCTATCATTCTCTTAGAATGAAAGAGATAAAAATAAAAATTAAATTATACCGAGAAATAAGAGAGTTGATAATGAACATTAACAAGGCGCAGAGAATTCTCCCAAGAGTTAAAGTTCCTGAAATACTAAAAAAAGAAAAGAATGTTGAAGAGAAGATTGATGATTTAGAAACAGAGATAAAAAAAGAGCGGGAAAGGCAGTATAATGATGATATTGAATCTCAGCTTCAAGAAATACAGGACAGGCTTAATGCACTTGGATGAGTAAATCAAATAATTTTTAAAACTCTATTTCTTCATAAAAATAATGATAAACAGAAAAGAATTAATCAGGAAATATCTGGAATTTTTTGAGTTAAAAAAACATAAAATAATACCATCAGATTCTTTAGTTCCTGAAAATGATCCAACTGTGTTGTTTACGACTGCCGGAATGCATCCGCTAGTTCCTTATTTGCTAGGACAGCCTCACCCTTTGGGAAAAAGATTGTGCAATGTTCAAAAATGCGTTAGAACACAGGATATTGATGAAGTTGGAGATACTTACCACCATACATTTTTTGAGATGCTTGGTAACTGGAGTGTCGGGGATTATTTTAAAAAAGAAGCTATTGAAATGAGTTTTGATTTCTTAACTAAAAATCTTAAAATTCCAATAAAAAGATTGGCTGTGAGCATATTTGAAGGAGATAAGAATGCCAAAAAAGATGTAGACTCGGCAAATATCTGGGAATCATTAGGAATTCAAAAAGAAAGGATTGCATTTTTGCCAAAAGAAAATAACTGGTGGGGGCCTGCTGGAAAAACCGGGCCTTGCGGACCTTGCACTGAAATGTTTTACTGGAAACCGAATCAAATCAAAGCCCCAAAAAAATTTGACCCTAAAGACGAAAGATGGGTTGAAATATGGAATGATGTTTTGATGGAATATGTCAAAGATGAAAAGGGGGATTACATTCTAGCAAAACAGAAAAATGTAGACACTGGAATGGGGGTGGAGAGGACAGTTGCAATTTTAAATGGGCTGGAAGATGATTATTTGTCTTTATGCTTCAAACCAATAATCCAGGAAATAGAAAAAATTTCAGATAAGGAATATGGGATAAATGAAGAAGATAATAGAGCAATGAGGGTAATCGCAGACCATATAAAAGCTTCTGTTTTTATAATAGCTGACGGGGTTGTTCCTGGCAATACTGAACAAGGATATGTATTGAGGAGATTAATCAGAAGAGCAGTAAGATATGGGAAAAAAATAGGGATGGATAATTTCACAAGTCAGATAGCCGAGCCTGTTTTCGAGATTTATAATGATTATGAAGGATTAAGAAAAAATAAAGGAAAGATATTGCATGAATTAAAAGAGGAGGAAGAAAAATTCAATAAAACTCTTGAAAAAGGGTTAAAAGTATTTGAGAAGATTATTTCAGATAGAAAGAAGATTTCTGGAAAAGACGCATTTTTGCTTTATCAGAGTTATGGATTTCCGTTTGAAATGACAAAAGAACTTGCTTATGAGAAAAAGATAAACATAAATGAAAAAGAATTTGAAGAGGAATTTAACAAGCATCAAGAGCTATCAAGAACTGCTTCAGTTGGAAGATTTAAATCTGGCTTGGCTGACAGCTCAGAGAAAACTACAAAGCTTCATACAGCCACTCACTTGCTCTTGGCTGCTCTAAGAGAGATATTAAAATATGAGGACATAATCCAAAAAGGGAGTAATATAACTTCTGAAAGATTGAGATTTGATTTCTCTTTTCCGAGAAAATTAACAAATGAAGAATTAAATGAAATAGAAGATTTAGTGAATGCCCAGATACAAAAATCCTGTGAAGTTGTGAGAGCAGAAATGACTCATGAAGAGGCAAAGAAAAAAGGGGCGATAGGGGTTTTTGACAAAAAATACGGGGAAGTTGTTTCTGTTTATACAATAAAAGATTT
>CAZXWV010000018.1:0-8132 GCA_964644735.1 Candidatus Woesearchaeota archaeon | reverse complement strand
CTTGAATATAAGCCAAAACAAACATCAGACTCCACTTCAGCAGAGATTGCCAGGCATTTCAGCACCATATTTATCAATCTTACAAACATACAAGGGTTATACGATAAAAATCCTAAAGAATTTAAAAATGCGAAATTCATTCCAAAAATAAGCTGGAAAGAATTTGATGAGATGGCAAATAAAATAAAATACCAGCCTGGACAGCATTTTGTATTAGACCAGACAGCATCAAAGATAATTTTTAAAAGTAAGATTCCGACTTATATTCTTGGGGAAGACATGAAACAGCTTGATAATCTTCTGAACAGTAAAGGATTCAAAGGGACAACAATTCAGGGATAAGGAAGATGAAAGAGAGCATTCTGGTACAAGAAGATAATTTTGAAAAAGCAAGAAGAGATATAAAGAATAATACTGGAAAAACACTTATTTTTTCCAGTGATAATGATGAGCTAAATAGGAAAATTCTTGAAAAAGAGAAGATAAATATGCTTCTTTTAAGCCAAACAGGCAGAAAAGACTTTCAAAAACAGCGAAATTCAGGATTTAATGATGTGCTTGCAAAAATCGCAAAGAAAAATGAGGTAATTATTGGAATAAATTTAGATGAAATAATTGAAGCAAAAAGCAAAAAAAAATCAGATATAATTGCAAGGGTGAGGCAGAATATAAAATTATGCAACAAGAATAAGCTTAAGATGAGATTTGTTGTATCCAAAAAAGAAAATCAGAGAGAGACTCATAATCTGAGGGCGCTTGGGTTAGTTCTGGGAATGCCGACATGGATGACGAAATCATTGAACAGCGACAGTTATCTGTAATAAATTGCGACAGTGACTGAACCAAAAAGACATCTATAGTGAAAGACATAAATCTTTCCATAACCAAAAAATTCCTCTGTATGGCTTGTCGGAATTTTTGAGCGATCCAAAACCACTCAAAAAATAAAAAAGAATGTTTTGGACGTAATCCAACGACAAAATGAAGAATTATTAATGTCGTGGGCTATAGCAAACATTTTTTAATATAGATATTTTGTTTTCTGTACAGATTGATTAAAATTAAAATGGACATAAAAAAGATAATAGAATCTTTAAGCCCTAATGAGAGGAAAATTCTGCCTTATCTAAAAGAGAAAAACATAATTGAAATATGCAAAAAATCTAATTTGGACAAAATCTCTGTATTAAGGTCATTGGAATATCTGCAAAATAAAAAAGTGGTAAATCTCTCATCCACAAAAAAGAGAATAGTAGACATAGGGGTAAATGGGGCACTATACAAAAAATTAGGATTGCCGGAAAGAAGGCTTCTTAATGTGCTGAATGAAAAAAGAATTCTAAAACTGCAGGATGCGAAAAAAGAGAGCTCACTTTCTGATGATGAGTTTAAGGCGTCTTTAGGGGCATTAAAGAAAAAAGATTTAATTGAGTTAAAAAATGAGAAGATAATTTTCAGTGCAAGCAAAGAGCAAATATCAAAAAAAACCCTTGAAGAATCTTTTATTGAATCTATCCCATTAGATTATGACTCTCTTACACCTGAGCAACTTTATGCATTTGAATCACTGCAAAAAAGAAAGGATATAATCCAACTGGTAGAAGAAACAAAAATAAATATTGAGATTACTGAATTAGGCAAAAAATTAATGGCTTCTGAAATAAAAGTAGATGGACTTATTGAACAGCTGACCAGTGAAATTTTGAAAAAAGAGTCGTTATGGAAAGGAAAGAAATTCAGAAGATATGACATTACCTCCCGTGTTCCTGCAATCAATGGGGGAAAAAGACATTTTGTAAATCAATCAATTGATTATGGAAGAAATATCTGGACAGAGATGGGGTTCAAAGAAATGTCAGGAGATATTATACAGAGCTCTTTCTGGAATTTTGATGCATTATTCACTGCACAAGATCATCCAGTCAGGGAAATGCATGACACTTTTTTTATAGATAAAAAAGCCGAACTTCCTGACAAAAAAATAGTAAAAGCAATCAGAGATGCGCATGAAAAGGGGGTTAATGGGAGTAAAGGGTGGGGGTATTCATGGAGCGAGGAAGAAGCAAAGAAATTAGTTTTAAGGACGCATACTACTTGCTTGTCTGCCCAGACTCTGGCTAAATTAAAAGAAGAAGATTTGCCTGCAAAATTTTTCGCAATCGGACCGAATTTCAGGAATGAAACAGTAGATTGGAATCACGGGTTTGAGCTGCTTCAGACAGAAGGGATTGTCGTAGACCCTAATGCAAACTTCAGGCATCTTTTAGGGTATTTAAAACAGTTCGCAAAGAAAATGGGCTTTGAAAAAGTAAGGTTTAGGCCGTCGTATTTCCCATATACAGAACCAAGCTTAGAAGGAGATGTCTGGAATGAAGAGAGAAAAGAATGGGTTGAATTAATAGCCGCAGGGATTTTCAGGCCGGAAGTGACAGAACCATTGCTCGGAAAACCAGTCCCTGTACTTGCATGGGGGCCTGGATTCAGCAGGATGCTGATGTCAATTTTCAAAATAAGCGACATTCGTGATTTAAACAAGAATGATTTAACACAATTAAGAAAAATAAAATTTTTGATGAAATAATTTAAAATGAAAATTCAACTAATTAAATATGCAGTATCCGTCGGATTGCACAAAAAGATACTGCCCTTTAGCGCTTTGAGGAAGGAGCGCGAGGAAAATCAGGGGGTGTCCTCGCATGGCAAATATAAAAATACCTAAAAAACAATTTGAAAAAGAAATTGGTAAATTAGATGATGAAATGCAGAATAAAATTGCAATGTTCGGGACAGTTATTGAAAGAGTTAGTGATGAAGAGATTGAACTGGAAATATTCCCAAATCGTCCAGATTTATTATCTTATCACGGATTCAAAAGGTCATTTTTGGGATTCTTGGGAAAAAAAACAGGATTGACAGATTATAAAGTAAACGAGCCTGAAAAAGACTACTATATTATAATAGATCCCTCAGTAAATGAGATTCGTCCATATACTGTCTGTGCAATTGTTAAAGGATTAAAATTAGACAGCGAAAAGATAAAAGAGTTAATAGAAATTCAGGAGAAATTGCATTTTACTCTGGGGAGAAAAAGAAAAAAGCTTGCAATTGGGATTTATCCTCTTGAGAAGATTAAGCTTCCAATAACTTATAAAGCTGTGGAGCCAGATAAGATAAAGTTTATGCCTTTGGAGTCAGAGAGGGAGATGTCTGGCCTTCAGATACTTCAGCAGCATCCAACAGGAAAAGAATATGCTCATTTGTTGGCAGGGAAGGCAAAATTCCCTATTTTTATTGATGCTGATGAAAAAATTCTTAGCATGCCCCCAATTATTAATTCTCAATTAACAGGAAAGGTGACAGAGAATACGCAAGAAATTTTTGTTGAGTGCTCTGGATTTGATTTGGAGATATTAAAGAAATGTCTGAATATTGTAATAACTTCTATTGCAGAAATGGGAGGAAAAATTTATCAAATGGAGATAAAGGGAAGAAAAAAAGATATTACTCCTGACTTAACTCCTGAAAAGGCAAATATCTCTTTAGAGAACGCCAACAAACTTCTAGGATTGAATCTTAATGAGAAACAGCTTAAGCAATTAATTGAAAGGATGGGCTATAATTATAAAAAAGGCATTGTGGAGATTCCTTTATGGAGAACAGATATATTACATGAAGTAGACTTAATAGAAGATGTTGCAATTGCTTATGGTTATGAAAATTTTACTCCGGAAATCCCAAAAATATCCAGTATTGGGCAGGAAAATCCAAAAGAAATAATTAAGAGAAGGATATCAGATATTTTGACTGGACTTAAAATGCTGGAAGTTTCTAACTATCATCTCACAAACAATAGAGACCAGTTTACAAAGATGGGAATCCCAAAAAAACAAGAAAAAAATTTTATAGAACTTGAAAGATCAAAAACAGATTATAATATTCTAAGAAAAGATTTAACACATTACATGCTGAAAGTTATATCAGAGAATGTAGATTCAGAGTACCCTCAGACAATTTTTGAATTAGGAAAAGTGTTTGAGTCTGGCAAGCAGATAAAAGAAATTGAAAATCTTGCAGCTGCAATAACTCCTGGGAATTTTACAGAAATAAAACAAATGATTGAGTATTTGTCAAGAATGATCAATGTTGAATTAATTTTTGAAGAACCTGAAGAGACTCCAATTCATTTTATTGAAGGCAGAGCTGGGAAAATATTGCTTGAAGGGAAACAAGTAGGATATGCAGGGGAGATACACCCTAGAATATTAAAAAATTGGAAGATAAAAATGCCTGTTGCATTATTTGAAATTAGCTTGGAGAAGATTTTTGAGAGGATTATCTAATCTCATCCAAAATACCCTTTGCTATTTGCTTCAAATTTAGTATCCCAATTTTTCTTGACTTCATTTATTATGATCAACAGCTCTTTTTTCATATCCTGCCATTCTTTGTAAGATTCTTTAATAAATTCCACCTCTTTTTTTTCAGAGAATTCAATGTCAAGTTCAATTAATTTAACCTCTATCTTTGCCAATCTTTTGTAAATGTCTGCAAGTTTCTTTTTTTCCTCTGATCCTATTGATTTGATAAAAGAAAAAACAAACATTGGAGCATTTGCAGGATTTAATATAGCCTCTATAAACCTTAAGTAATTAGAGAGTTTATCTCCCATAAATCTTCTTATCTCTGTTATTAATAATTCTGTTTCAGCTTCTGCAGCTTTTTCTATATGGAATTCCTCATTGAACTCCTTGAAACTAGGCAGATTATATTTCTTTTGTATTTTTGCATAATTCTTCTTTAAATTCTCAAGATGAGACTCTTTTGGCATGTTTAATGATAAGTAGAGGGTTTTATAAATTTGTTGGAAGCCACCTCTGAGGATTGAACTCAGGACCTCGTCGTTACCAACGACGTGCTCTTACCAGCTGAGCTAAGGTGGCATAATCAGAAACTTTCTGCATCTCACATTGAGAGTTTCTGAGACAGAAAAAAAGGAAAATTGCTCTGCAATTTTCCTTTTTTTCTGTATAAATTACCAAATATTGATTATTAAAACTTTTCTTAGAGTAAGAAACATTATCTCTTTGTAGCTCTGACAATAATCAGAACCAGCCATGCAATAACAAATGCTAATAAAGCAAATCCTGTTATTAACGCAAGTATCCAGAATAAATTAAGATATAATTCTTGAGAAGATGCAGGGAAATTAGAAAAAAATCCAATTTTTGGAGATATTCTGTATAATAACAAAAATACTCCAAATAAAATTGCGAACAAAATTATTTCCCTTACTGCTGTATAAGTTTTTGTCTTAATTTGTTTTTGAGGTATAGGTATAGAAATCCCTTTATTTTTAATCTTAGATATTTTCTTAGACTTTGCTCTTTTTTTTGCCATTATTAGTATATATTAATTGTGCTTTATAACCTTTACGGTAACATCTCTGGCAACCACTCTTGTTTGACTATTTCTCCTGTTATTGATTGGGCATTTATATAAATCCGGTTAATCCATTCAAGATATAATTTGGAAAATTCTGATAAATCTTCGTGGTTATAAATTGATAAATTATTATTGCTTATTATAATCAACGCCCCTGTAACAAAAAACATTAGAATAATTATTGTTATCTTCATCCTATTCAATACTCTCGTTGTTTGCACTCCAATCCATCTTAATAGCATTGGTCGTCAAAACTTTCATATTCCCAAATGCAGAACCGAGCCATGAGAAATAGAGTTTTGCTGCTGTTGTTATTCCGGGTACTGTCTTTAAATCAATATCCTGGCCTTTAATTGTAGCAGAGAAGCTAATATATGTAAAAAGTATTATTGCAATCAGTAGTATTGCAAATAATTTATGTTTTAATCTTTTTATCTCAATCAAAATCCAGATTGCTATAATTAATACAGAAACTATCATTAGAGTTATGCCTATGGTCATTTTAAGAAGAAATATGAGAAGTATAAATATATTTCGTATACAGAAAACAAAAAGTAAACTGCCACATTTATGTGGCAGACAATTGCCTTGCAATTGTCTTTTGTTTTCTGTCCCAAAAACTCCAAAGATAAACTACCATCTTTATCTTCATACCCATAAAGAGTTGAAAAGACAAAGATTAAAAATCTCTGTATGGGTGATAAAACTCAAAGAGTTTTTGATAGATAGATTTTTAATATTTAATTTTGTTAGATTTTTTATAGCCCTGTAGTACAGCGGTCAAGTATACGAGCCTCTGAAGCTTGTGACCCAGGTTCGAATCCTGGCAGGGCTATATACTGCTTAATGAAGTGAAGCAATGAAATGCCCCGTTAGTTCAGAGGCCAAGAATACCGCCCTCTCAAAATTTTACGAAAGAAGAGAAGATCAAATCTCGATGAGAGATATGGTCTATGCATCTCAATGCAATCTCATCTTTTGGAGAACGGCGGTGACCCGAGTTCGAATCTCGGACGGGGCGTAAAAAAGATTGAGTGAAATGAAATCTTTTAGCCATGCTAAATTTTTATATTAATTGAGAGATTCGAACGAGCAGAGGAGAATCTTGGTTGAAGCATTGATGCTGATTTCATCTCCTAAACTCATTCTCTTCTTTTACAAACAGCAAGAAAATAATTGAGATTAATGCAACAACAGATACATACCAAAACATTATACTATAATGTATATCCCATAAAATTCCTGCAATAAGCCCTGCCGGAATATTAACCAACCCTATAATTCCATGATAGAATCCCAAAGCTGTCCCTTTCATATTTCCGGATAAGTCTGAAACAAAAGCTCTTTGGGTTGAAGTAACAATAGCATAAACAACACCATAAAGAATGAACAATAATGAAAGAGAGAAGATGTTTATTGAATTAGTAAATGCTAAACTTACTATGAGGAAGAGTGTATATCCTACCAGCAATACTTTCTTTCTCCCAACTCTATCAGAAAGACTCCCAAAAGGCACTGCAAAAACAGCATAAGCAAGACTGAACAAAATGTATAATCCTAAAGCGAATGCTACACTTCCAGTTATCTCTTTGGCTCTTAAAATAAGGAACATGTACATCCCAAAATTTGCAAGTGTAAAAACAGAAGAGACAAAAATAAAATATTTTAATTTTCTATTCATCTTTTTAAAACCTTCAAACAAGTTTTTCTTGCTTTTTTTCATTTTAGGCTCCTTAACAAAAAATAAAGGAATTAGAGATAGAATTGATATTGCTGCAGCAATAAATATAATTCTAACAAACTCAAAATTAAGCTTCCAGAATAAAAGCAATACAATAAGAGTTCCTATAACCCCTCCAGAAGTATCCATCATCTGGTGAAACCCAAAACCTCTTCCTCTTTTTTTTGTAGAAACAGAAATGATAGCATCCCTCGGCGCATCTCTTAGTTTTCCGAATCTTTCAATAGAAAGAAGAGTAGTTATCTGTTGCCATGAACCTGCCATAACTAATAAAAATCTTGATATTACTGAAATTAAGTATCCTAAAAAGATGAAATTCCTTCTTTTACCAGTTCTGTCAGACAACCACCCTCCAAGTATTTTAAATAAACTGGATAATCCTTCTCTCAGTCCGCTTATTAAACCTATAGCAACCCCTCCTCCTCCAAGAGTAGAAATATAAAAAGGGAGTATAGGAGTTATCATCTCAGAACCGACATCATTAAACATGCTTGAGCTGCCTAACAGCCAGATATTTTTACCCCCTTTTTTAGTATCAATTTTTTGTTTCATTCAAAAACAATCCTAGCGTCAACAATTTTAGGAACATTATTCTCTATAATCATTGGATTAATATCAAGTTCTTGTATATTATGATATTTCTTAGATAATCGGCATAATTTAATTATCTCTGATGGCATACTTTCCATAATTTTACTATCTAAACCTTTTTCAAATTTAATCTCTTTAACCATCTCTTCAGCTTCATCATAATCAATAGGGCAGACTCTGAAAGATACGTTCTTTATTTTTTCTACATCACTCCCTCCAGCACCAAAAACAATGACATGTCCAAACTCAGAAGTTTTTTTTATACCAAACAAGAATTCCTGCCCTTTAACCTGCTCTTCAATCACAGCTTCCTCAAAACCATTAATTTTTTTTATTTGATTAAATGCATTCAAAGCCC
>CAZXWV010000017.1:0-8153 GCA_964644735.1 Candidatus Woesearchaeota archaeon | reverse complement strand
AATCCTTGGCATCTCCTTCAAATCTCCACCATGAAACTAATCCAGTCATGCTTTTGACAATTTCTACATTGCTTATGCTAAACAAAACTGATTCTGTATCATTTCTATTACCTGCTGAATCGTTGCAGTAAAACCTGACAGTATATATACCTCCAGAGAGTATGCTTGAATTGAAGAATCTAATGTTATCAGAGGTATTCATGCTTATATTTGCCACTCCAGAATTCAGAGAGTATTCACAGCTTCCTGTTTCGCTTAAAGTTACAATAAAATTAATCGCATTTGCAGAGTAAGTTGTTGTTATTGGAGAATATATTGTTAGTAAAGGAGGAGTTATATCAAGAGTTTCATTGCTCATAATGCTTATAAGACTTTCATTGCTTTCAAAACTATCAATAACATTCAAAATTTTTTTCTTTCTTGTTTCAGTTAAAATAATTGGAGCAATTGAAACTTCCTTGACAGAACTAATACCTTCTAATTCACTTGAATTAAATTTAAATGTCTTCTCTTCAAGCACTTTCATCTCTGTCTCTCTTTCTATAACTTTAGTGTTAGTTCCGTCAGAGATGACAAACTTTATCCCTATCAACTCTCCAGCTCCAGGATTTCTCTTGACTTTTACATTAAGAGTTCCATCTGCCTCTGTTTTAACCTGACTTATTTTTAAGTTTAAAGTTAACTGCCCTAAAGAAATCTGTTCAGTTCCTGATTTAAGAATATTCTGCACCACAACCCAGACAATTCCGATTGCGACCATTACAAGAAGTATTGTAATCAGGGTAGTAACAACTTCTGATAACCCTCTTTTATTTTTCATAAGTTAAAATAGAATTTAAAGTTTATAAAACTAATTAAAACTAAAATTCAAAACTAGTTGATGTAGGGCAAATTTGTTCTCTTCCTGCTTCATCTATAATATATACTGTAAGCTCTGCACTGTTTGGAGCTGTCAGCCCAGAATCTTGAACTGGATTTATTGTTCCCAAAACTTCAATATTTCCTGGAACATCTTTTACTGAACTTGCATCTGTTTCATTCTTGAATACAAGTTTGACTCCTCCAATCTCTTCCCCTCCAGATTTTCTGTTTATTGTAACTCTGCATGCTGCAGGATCTGTACAGTCAATACTTGTCACTTTAACATCAAAAGCTAAACATGTTGATTGAGTAGTAACTTGCCCTACTCCGCCTTTCATAATATTCTGCACCACCACCCAGACAATTCCGATGGCGACCATTACAAGAAGTATTGTAATCAGGGTAGTAACAACTTCTGATAACCCTCTTTTATTTTTCATAAGTTAAAATAGAATTTAAAGTTTATAAAACTAATTAAAACTAAAATTCAAAACTAGTTGATGTAGGGCAAATTTGTTCTCTTCCTGCTTCATCTATAATATATACTGTAAGCTCTGCACTGTTTGGAGCTGTCAGCCCAGAATCTTGAACTGGATTTATTGTTCCCAAAACTTCAATATTTCCTGGAACATCTTTTACTGAACTTGCATCTGTTTCATTCTTGAATACAAGTTTGACTCCTCCAATCTCTTCCCCTCCAGATTTTCTGTTTATTGTAACTCTGCATGCTGCAGGATCTGTACAGTCAATACTTGTCACTTTAACATCAAAAGCTAAACATGTTGATTGAGTAGTAACTTGCCCTACTCCGCCTTTCATAATATTCTGCACCACCACCCAGACAATTCCGATGGCTACCATTACAAGAAGTATTGTAATCAAGGTAGTAACAACTTCTGATAATCCTCTTTTATTATTGCACCTTTTTTTTATCATAATAATTATTTAATAAAATACTATTTATAAATCTTTTTATGGCCATATCCATAAAAAATTTTGAGGAATGTGGTTTTCTATCAAGCTCCTTGACATAAATAATATAAACTCTCTGCATTATTTTAATGAATGGATCAAAACTCTCCCTCTTTTAAAGAGCAGCGAATTAGAAAGATGACACATTTGTATTATTCAAGGCCAGATGTCCAAAAAGCTATTTTTGAATTTTCTAAAGACAGGGAAATTTCTCCAAGATATTTTGAAGGATTTGGCAAGCGTCCAGATAATTTTCAGTATCAGTCAGACATATTTGAACTGGTAAAAAAAGGGGCAACCTCTTTTCACTGTTCAGAAGAGCTTTGGAGCGACCCTCTTAAAATTATTACAGGAATGAGTGAAAAACAATTGAATGAATTAAGAATTGGGTGGGATTTGATAATTGATATTGACAGCAAGTACATTGATTACAGTAAAATATCAGCAGAGCTGATTGTTAATGTGTTAAAATTTCATGGGGTTAGAAATGTAGGGATTAAGTTTTCAGGAAGCAAAGGATTTCATATAATCATTCCATGGAAGGCTTTTCCTAAAGAAGTTAATGGCATTAAAACATCAGATATGTTCCCTGAATGGCCAAGAATTATCTCGATGTATATAACCGAACAAACAAAAAAACAGTTAATTGAAAAAGTCACAGAGCTTTCAAAACATAATAAATATGTGAAGGATTTTGAAGCGCCAAAAGAAGTTATGCCGGATATTATTCTGGTCTCTCCAAGGCATTTATTCAGGATGCCATACTCACTTCATGAAAAAACAGCTCTGGCGAGTATTGTTTTGGCTCCAGAAGAAATTTCTGATTTTCAGTTGAAGGATGCAGAACCTATGAAAACAAAAATTAAGAAATTTATGCCAGAATCAAAAGAAGGAGAGGCATCAGAACTTTTGATGCAGGCGCTAGACTGGTATAAGGAAAATAATCCTGATTTGGAAGAAAAAGAAAAAAAGGATTTTGATTATAAACCGGTAAAATTAGACAATCTATCAGAGGAGAATTTCCCTCCTTGCATCAAGAAGATTTTGCAGGGGGTTGCAGACGGCAGAAAAAGAGCACTATTTGTCTTGATAAATTTATTTCGTTCAATCGGAATGGACAGAGAGGAGCTTGAAAAAAAAATTTACGACTGGAACAAGAAAAATGAGGTAGCATTAAGAGAAGGGTACATAAAATCCCAGCTGTTATGGTCTTTCAGAAAAAAGCCTATCATGCCTCAGAACTGCAAAGAATTTTACCAGGGAATTGGAGTATGCATGCCAGATGATTTCTGCAAGTTGATAAAAAATCCTGTCAACTATACAATTCGAAAGTCATTGATGGCGAATAGAAAAAGAAAATAGAATTTTTTTAAATTGATTTAACTTCTTTCTTAATGTAATTCTGTCCACTTTGGATTTTTGCCTTCGGCATCGTTGGACTTCACTTTCCAAAATAATAAATCCAACAAGATTAATTTTGTATGGGCAGTCTTTCCGGAGTTTTAGATAATTTTAAAAACAAAGTTTAGTTATATATTCCATGAAAAAGAGGGTGTTTTTACTAGCAATTTTAGTTATATCTTTAATTTTCATTCTGCCGGCTGTATTTGCAGAGGAGAATAATACTGTTGATGCAGAGCAGACAAAAATAAATGATGCTTATAACTGCCTTGAGAATAAGGTAAAAGACAAGAGCTGCTCCAAGCTTACCAGCGAAGAGAAAATATTTTCTTTATTGTCAATACATAAATGCAAGCAAGAGCTTATTTCTGATTCGCAGGATAATGCGAAATGCTGGCCAAAATCTAAATGTGAAATAAAAACAACTGCCCAGGCAATTTTGGCCCTGAATAATCTTAAGACAAAAACAATGCAGGCAGAAGGATGGCTTTTATCTCAGAATGTAACTGCTTTAGACATTGAATGGCTTTTGCAGATTGAAAGTAAGGACCAGACAAAATGTACAATTAATTATGACAGCTCGTCGCATACTATTATGATTGACGAGAGCAAAAAAATAAATGCTAATGCAGGAAGCTGCCTGACATTGTATCCTACCTCATATGGAGGATATTGGTTGAAAGTTTCCCCTGGATGCTATGGCAAGAAATTTGAAACCTCGTGCGATAAAGATTTCCGTACAACATTATTATTTAAGAAAAAAACTTCTCCAACATACCATATATCTGAAAAAATTAATTCAGCATCAGCAGGCGGAATAACAGAAGAAAATGTCAACTCTCTCTGCTTTGGAAAAGACGGCTCTTGCAATTATGAGGGAAGTCTGTGGGCAGTTTTAGTGTTAGACTCTCTTGATTATGATACAGCCCCCTTCCTGCCTTATTTAGTGACACTTGCAGATGATAATGAGAAGTATATGCCTGAAGTTTTTCTTTCTTTCTTAACAGGTTACTCTGATTTCCGTAATGATTTATTAAGCAAACAAAAAAGCAATAAATATTGGGAGGAGTCAGGAAATAAGTTTTATGATACAGCATTGGCATTATATCCTTTCCAGTATGAAACTCCTATAGAAAAAACAAATTCTATAAAATGGCTTTTAGACCCAAAAGTTCAGGGCAAAGATGGTTGCTGGGATTCAGGAAATATTGTAAACAATGGATTCCTTTTATTCTCTATCTGGCCAAAGGCAATACCAATTGTTGAAGAGGGAAAGCCTGATTGTGAAAGTTCTAATTATTACTGTATGTCTTCCATGAGTTGCCAGGAGGCAGGAGGAAATATATTAAATAATTATGAATGCTCTTCGGTTTTTGAGTGTTGTGATAAAGCAAAATCTTTAGATACATGTGCAGATATGGGAGGAAAAACATGCAACTCAAATGAAGCATGCCTTGATGGAAGAACTGAAGACGCAGCAGACCTTGATTCTGGGCAGACTTGCTGTTTAGGAGGAGGATATTGTGAAGAAAAAGGAGAAGAAGAAAAATTAGATTGTACATCCGTTGGAGGGCAATGCAGAGAAATTTGTGAAGAAGGTGAAGGTGCAGATTATAATTCTGCTTGTATGGTATCTACAGATACTTGTTGTATTAAAAAAACTGGAGAGAAAAAGAGCCTTTGGTGGATTTGGATTTTACTGTTTCTAATAATCTTAACTGCATTAGGAATAATATTCAGAGATAAATTAAGGCCATTTTGGTTTAAGATAAAATCTAAGTTTGGAAAATCTGGCCTTAGCACAGGAGCAGGCCCAAGAAGGCCGGGATTCCCTCCGGGACCTATGATGGGAGGAGTGCCTCCTAGAAGAATGATGCCGATGAGACCATTGCCCCAGCCACATAATATTCCTGCAAAAACTCGTCCATTTCCAAGGCCAGCAGCATCTAATAAAACTGGGGAGTTGGATGATGTCCTTAAAAAGCTAAAAGATATGAGCAAATGACATACTATCGGTTACATAAAAGAATATAAACATTCTAATTTTTGAATAATTATGGATTTAAAAGGGCATTTATTTAAAGAAAGACAAAATATATTTATTGATAGTTTTTTTGCAGAATTGTATAAGACTGGAACACCTTTTTCTATGGGTAGATTTTATGCAAATATTGGAAAAGAAGTAAGATATAATCCATTACGTTTAAGAGGAATAGAATTAGAGGGACTGTTAGATATTGGATGCGACCCAGATATGATGGCATTTCCAGGATACTTTTTAGGGCGTATTTTTGGATTAACATTGATACCTCTTGATGGAGCAATTACTACTTTTAACTATTTTAAAGATAAAACTCCTTTAAATATAACCCATCAAATTAATTAAAAAAACTTTATTAACCTGTTTTTTCTTAATTATCTATGGATAGAAACCTGATACAGAAAACTTCTCATTCATTAAACTCCAAGAAGTTCTTGATAGCAATTATTGTATTCATGCTTTTTATTATCCCAATTGCATCAGCAGTTGAATTTGAGGTTGATTCAGAGTTTGACCATGGAGAAACTTTTCTTGCAAAGATTTCAGGAAATTTTATTGACCCAATTCTTGCAAAAAATATCTTTTTTTATAGAGGGCATGTCACGACTTCTGTACCATTTTCGATATTAAAAATAGGAGAGGGGTATTATATTTATGCACAGCTTTTAGATAAAGATGCTGGAGAGTATTCAATTGCAATAGAAAATGTAAGATACTACGAGGGAAGCCAGATAATCGACGAAGATATTATAAAGAATTTCACAATAACAAATAAAACAGCAGATTTCTCAGTTAACCCTGGATTTGTCATAACAAGCGAAGATTTTTTTATTGAAGCCAAAAATTTACAAGACCATCAGATTACTATCAAGGTAAAAGAGACAGAAACTTCTGAAAAAAAGGTTGGATTTTTTGAATCATTATTTGGAATAGGAGAGGATTCTGAAAGGTTAATAACTCTTTATTCAGGAGAAATAAAAAAAATAGATTTTGAGATAGGAGGGCTAAATGAGACAGTAATAAATAAAGTTGAGCTGAGCACTGAGAATACTTTTTATAAAATCCCGGTTTATATCATCAAAAATAAAACTGCTGTTGAGAAAAAAGAAATAGGGTTTAAATTTGAGCCTTCTGAATTGAACATTACTCTTTCAACAAATTCAAATGCAACAAGAATAATTTACCTTATTAATACTGGAGATTTAATACTTGAGAATATCAGTTTGTCTGTTTCATATTCACTAAAACAATACACTTCTCTTTCTGCAGAATTGATTGATAAGTTAAACCCAAATTCCAGCAAAAAAATTGAGTTAAGATTTAATTCTGATGATGAAGAAAAAATAGTTGAAGGGCAGATAACTGCTAAAGTTGAAGAGAACGGGAATGTTTATGCTTACTCCGCTGTTATGCTAAATTTCCAGAAGTTTTATCTTCCAATAGTTGGGGAAGGTGAAATTGGTAAAAAGCCTCCAGTTTCTCAAAATTGTGCAGAAATGGGAGGGGTAATTTGCGATTTAAAGCAAAATTGCACAGGTAAATTAGAGAGAGCAAGGGATTATATATGTTGCATTGGTGAGTGTGAGGAAATTAAGAAAAGCTCAGCAGGAAAAATAATTGGGTGGCTGATGATAATTGCAGTTATAGGGCTTTTAATCTGGTTCTTTAAGAAAAAATATCGTGGAGCTAAAAAAGAGATAAATCTTCTTGAGATTGCTAAAGGCAAAAGGTGATTACTCCTTCTTCTTAGAACTATTTTTTTTTGCTGATTTTTCATCAGCAGTTTTCTTTTCTTGCTGCCGCCCCAATATGTCTTTTAATTTTTTCTCCAGAATCATTTTTTCTGTCTGAATAATCCTAGCTATCTCGTCATATCCGTGAAGTTTTCTTATCATCTCATTAAAAATTTCATTCCATCCGTTATTTGTCAATGCTATCAGCTCAGGGGAGATGATTTCAATATGGGCCGGCATGTATTTGAACATTAAAGCCGCAATATCTAAAATCTCTTCAGCTTCAAATTCAATTTCTGCAAAACTAGTATAAAAATCCTTTTGATCTTTCATTAAAACAGGCTCATTTATTTTTGTCTCTTTAATGCTTACTCTTTTTTCTTCACCAATCTGCTTAATTATGCTGTTCAAAGTCTCAGCAATATGCTCCGGAGGTCTTCCAATTACCTCTATTATCATTACCGCTCTTATCCCTTTTGTTTCTTCAATCGAACTCATTTTTATCAGGTTTTATTTTTCTTAATGCAAATAAAAATGCAAGCAAAATACAGAAAGCTACAAAGCCGTATATTGCATATTTGCCTATGTCTAATTTTTCATTGGTAGTTTCTGTTTTTATATCTTTAGGTTCTAATTTTATCACTTTTGTCCCACTCTCTTCGTTATTTATTTTCTCTGCACTTTCTGGAGCTGTTTCTTCAACAAAAGAGGTCCCATTAGTTTCATTATTTGTTGTATAATTATAATCTTCATTTATCTCATCAATTTCTTCCAGACTTTGGCCGATACTAATCTCATAATCTGAAAAAGTTTTTACATTCCCGCCTGAATCCCTTATTTTTATAACTATATTTCCGATTCCAGTTCCTTCACCTATTTTTAGAGAGAAAATTTTTTCTTCATTCTGATTCATTGCATCATTCACATAATAATATGTTGATTTCCATTCACCATTGTTCAGTATTTTTGAAACTCTTTCACCATTCAGAGTTATGTCTATTTTAACGTCATAAATATCTTCCTGAAAATCAGTCAGTTTAATGCTAAATGAAATCTCCTCTTCAACTTGCACTTTATCAGGATAATCAACAGTTATATTTTGGGCTGAAATTATAGGGGCAATTAATACAATAAGAAAAATCAAT
>CAZXWV010000016.1:6762-8237 GCA_964644735.1 Candidatus Woesearchaeota archaeon | reverse complement strand
ACAGCTTCCTCAAAACCATTAATTTTTTTTATTTGATTAAATGCATTCAAAGCCCGAGTATAATTGTTAATTCCCATCTTTACTCCTCCAACTTTCTTTTTATGGATTATTTTTTTCCCAGATACTTTTAGAACAACAGGAAAATTAAATTTAGTTAATGCTTTTTTTAATTCAGATTCTTTTTTAATGAAAATTTCGTCAAGAATCTTAAAACCTTCTTTTTTCAAAAATCTTTCAGCCTCTTTTTCTGCAAAAATTTTCATAAAGATGAAACAAAACCTATTTATATATATCTTTCGAATTATCGAGATGAAAAGAGGTTCAATTAGTAATTTTCTTAATCCAAAAACAATTGCTGTTGTTGGAGCCTCGGATAATCCTCAAAAAGTCGGAGGAGTTTTAATGAATAAATTAGTAAAATTTACTGGAAAAATTATTCCTGTCAATATAAATCGTGACATTGTCCTCGGAATTAAATGTTATAGAAAAGTTGATGATTATCCTGGGGAAATAGATATGGCAATAATAGCCATCCCTGCAAAAACAGTTCCTTATGTATTAGAAGATTGTGGCAAAAAAAGAATTAAAAACATTATTGTAATTTCCTCAGGATTTTCTGAAGTTGAAAATTTCAAGCCGGAGAAACAAATTTCTAATATAGTTAAAAGATATAACATGAATTTACTAGGACCGAATTGTTTTGGAATAGCGAATCCATATTTAAATTTAGATTCAACTTTCTCAAACACCGCTCCAAAAAAAGGGAATATAGCTTTTCTAAGCCAAAGTGGGGCTTTATGGAGCTACATTTCTGATTATTCCTCAAAAAAAATAGGATTTTCAGGATTTGTAAGTTTGGGTAATATGGTTGATTTAGATTTTACAGACTTTATTAAATATTTTAGCAAAGACAAAAAAACAAAGAAGATTATTCTTTATATTGAAAAATTAAAAGATGGCAGAAGATTTATTGAAATTTGCAGGAAGTGCAAAAAAGAGATAATTGCGGTCAAAGCAGGTAAATCGGAAAAAGGTTCCAAAGCAGCGCTAAGTCATACAGGAAGCTTGGCGACAGATTTTGAAATTTATAAAGGAGCATTCAAACAGGCGAATGTCAAGCTGGCAGATTCTCTTGCTTCTGCATTTAATCTTCCAGAAACAAGAACAATTCCTTTCAAGATAAAAGGAAAAAAAGCAGTAATATTAACAAACGCCGGAGGGGCAGGAGCATTAGGTACAGATTATCTTGAGGAAAATAGGTTTAAATTAGTTAAAGCACCGATTGATTTGCTCGGAACAGCTTTGGCAGAAGATTATGAATCTGCTTTAAATAAACTAAAAGATAAAAAATTTTATGATTTTGCAATAGTTATTCTAACCCCACAAAAAATGTCAGAGCCGGAAAAAACAGCAGAGGTAATTGTTAAATTTTCAAAACATAGAAAAATAATAGCATGTTTTTTAGGAGATAAATC
>CAZXWV010000016.1:0-6662 GCA_964644735.1 Candidatus Woesearchaeota archaeon | reverse complement strand
AAAATAGACAAAATAATGAAAATTCTTAGCAGAGAATTTCCTTCAAATGAAAAAACTACTCTAAACAGGATGAGAAAAAATCCAAATCCATTCAAAATTTTAATCTCCTGCCTGCTCTCTTTAAGAACTCAGGATAAGAATACAGAAATCGCTTCAAATAATCTTTTTGCTGTTGCAGACACTCCAAAAAAAATTATTAAACTTCCTATGAAAAAACTGGAAAAATTAATCTTCTCTTCTGGGCATTATAGAAAAAAAGCAAGAATACTTAAGCATGTTTCAATGGTTTTAATTGATGAATTTAATGGGGAAGTTCCTGAAACAAAAGATAAGCTTTTAAGTATAAAAGGGGTAGGTCCAAAAACAGCAAATATTGTTTTAGCGTTTGCATTTAGAAAGCCTGTTCTCCCAATAGATACTCACTGCCATAGAATTCCTAACAGGCTTGGATGGGTAAGGACAAAAACTCCTGAACAAACAGAAAAAGAGCTTGAAAAAATTCTCCAAAAAAAATACTGGATAGAATTTAATGCAATATTTGTCTTGTTTGGAAAAACTATCTGCCAGCCAATTTCTCCATGGTGCAGCAAATGCCCAATAAAGAGATATTGCCCAAGAATTGGAGTAACAAGAAGCAGATAATTGCGGAAAGTTTTATAAACCGATTTCTCCAGAATTTATTATGAAACAGCAAAAACAGGAAATTTTTGAGCCTTTCATTTCAAGAAAAAATGAAAAACAGGAAATATCAAGATTTTTTAGCTTCCTTCTTCCAGTGAATATTGGAGGGGAAAAATGAAGAGATCATCAAGAAGATGGAAGAAAAAGAGGCAGATGCGTTGGAAATGGCAGCGTAAAAGGCTTAGAAAAGAGAAGCGTAAAAGAAAATTAAGAAGAGCTAGAAGTGCATAATTTAGATAATTTAAAATATACTTTTTCTAATGATAATCTATAAAAACAGATTATTGATTAAAGTTTAATGGATTATGAACCAAAAGAGATTAAGGAGAAGATTTACAGATACCTTGAACTAGAAAAAAAATTAAAAGGAACTCCGATAGAGAAATTAGAATCTTCTGATAAATACAAAGAATTTTTAGACATTGGCTATTCTCTAAGCAATTTGGTATTGGAAGGTGATAAGATTGTTGAGATTATGGAAGAAGGTTATATAAAAGTAGAAGAAGAGCTTGAAAATAGATTAAAATTTGCCGAAATGACCATAGGTTCAATTGAGAGATTAATCCGCGGAAAAGAAGGGGAGATTATTAAAAATATACGATCAATTATTGACAAATATTAAACTTATTTTTCTTAATAAATTCTTAATCATAAATCCATTATCGCAATCATCAGGATTGTCTATAGATTCTTAATCACAAAAAACTTTATAAGCCAGGCTTAAGATATCTTATTATGACAGAAATCTGGACAGAAAAGTACAGGCCTTCTGAGTTTTCTGAGCTAGTCGGTCAGGATGCAATTACTAAAAGAGTAGAGTCTCTGACAGATTCTATGAACATACCCCATTTCTTGTTTGCCGGTCCTGCAGGAACAGGAAAATCTACACTAGCATTAATAACTGTAAAAAAATTGTATGGAAACAACTGGAGAGAGAATTATCTTGAATTGAATGCCTCTGATGAGAGAGGAATAAATGTTGTAAGAGAAAAAGTTAAGAATTTTGCACGGACAAAATCTCTTGGAAATGTCTCATTCAAAGTTATATTCCTTGATGAGGCTGATGCTTTAACACCTGAAGCCCAGCAGGCATTAAGAAGGACTATGGAGAATTATTCTGCAACATGCAGGTTTATTCTGTCCTGTAATTATTCCAGCAAGATTATAGACCCTATACAGTCCAGATGCGTAATTTTCAGATTCAAACTCCTTGAAAAGAAAGATATAGAAAAAGTTATCCTAAGAATTGCACAAATTGAAAAACTGGAGGTAAGCCAGGACGCTATTGAGGTGTTATATGAAGGAAGCGAAGGAGATTGCAGAAGATGCATTAATTTAATTCAATCAATAGCTTCAATAACTCCTTCAATAACTCGTGAGATGGTCTCAACAATAATCTCCAATGCCAAGCCAAAAGATATCAAAGTTGTCCTTGATTATGCTTTATCAGGAGATTTTCAAAATTCAAAAAATAAGCTTCTTGACATCATGCTTAAAGAAAGCATATCTGGACAGGATGTTATTAAAGCAATCCAAAAAGAAATCTGGAATCTTTCTGTAGAGCCGGAAATAAAAGTAAAGCTTACTGAAAAAACAGGGGAAATAGAATTCAGAATTGTAGAGGGTTCTGACCCTTTTATCCAGCTTGAATCTCTTTTAGCTAGCTTTGTTCTGGCTGGATTAGGGAAGTAAACTAGATCATAGATTAAAAAATGGGAATAAAAGTAGAATTCAACTCAAATTTAGCATTAAGAAAGTTTGGAACTCCAGGAAGATTGGAAGAAGAATGTCTTCCAAAGAAATTAGAGCATGGAGAAACCCATTCATTTTTTAAAAAAGGCCAGAGAAATTATTATTTAGAGGGGGAGATTAGCTTAAATGAAACTAGTGGGAATAAAGTTATCCCTTTTCCTTTAGCAACTGTTAAAATATTAGAAGTGACACATTTCTTAATAGAAGGTGAACTATATACAAAAGGGATTTATAGGATAGAAAAAAATTTATAATTAAAAATGACGTGGATTGAGAAATATAGACCAAAATCTTTTAATGAAATTAAGGGGCAAGAATTAGTTATAGAGAAGCTTAAATCGTTTATAAAATATTTTGGGACAGGGAAAAAAGCCATAATTCTCCATGGCCCTCCAGGAGCAGGAAAAACCACGCTGGCGTATATTGCAGCAAGAGAGACAAATTCAGAAATATTTGAATTAAATGCCTCGGATTTGAGGAATAAAGATAAACTGCAGGAAATTCTCAAGCCAGCTTTAGAACAGCGTTCTTTAATTAAAAAATGGAAGATAATTCTTGTAGATGAGGTGGATGGCATTTCTGCTGTTGACAGGGGAGGGCTTACTGAACTGCTTTCCCTCATTGCCTCCTCATCATACCCCATTGTCATAACTGCAAATGATATATGGGATTCCAAACTAGCACCATTAAGGAGAAATGCAGAGATACTCCAGGTAAAAGAAATTAATTATAATATAATAAAAGGGATTTTATTTGATATTTTAACGAAAGAGAAACTATTTGTCCATAATGATATTGTTACAGGAATTGCAGTAAGGGCAAAAGGAGATATAAGAGCTGCAATAAATGACCTACAATCTATCTCCAAATTAAAAGACCATTCTTCAATAACTTTTGATGAAAGAAATAAAGAAACAGACATATTCAACGCATTAAGGTTGATATTCAAAGAGAAGCCAAGAAATGAGATATTAAGTATATTTGATTCTGTTGATATGCCAATAGATAATATAATATTATGGGTAGAGGAAAATATCCCTTCAGAATACAAAGGGGAAGAGCTGGCTAGGGCATATGAAATACTAAGTAAAGTAGATCTCTTTAAAGGAAGAATTTACAAGCAGCAATACTGGAGATTTTTAATTTATGAAAATATTCTCTTAAGCTACGGAATCTCTGCATCAAAAAAAATGGTTAAACCAGGCTTCACAAGCTACAAAAAGCCGTCAAGAATTTTAAAAATTTGGATGAATAATCAAAGAACAGCAAAAAAGAAATCAATTGCGCAAAAATATGCTAATCACGTCCATGTTGGTGAAAAAAGAGTAATGAAGGAATTTCCGATTATTAAGCAAATTCTGAAAAACCAAAAAATAAGGGAAGAATTAAAACTTAGTGAAGATGAGATTGCTTATCTAGACAAGCCTGTTGATTTTTAAAAATATACTCATAAAACAAATATTTATCTTTCTTAATAGTTGTTAAATGCAGTTCCATCTAAATTATTTGTTAAATCTGCCACCAGGAGCCAAATTGTTAAAAAAAGGATCATCTATGAATCGATCCCCAGTCTTTCCTGCATATTTACCACGTCCCCATTTTGCATCCCATACATCTTTAGCAGTCATAGCTGTGCTTGCGTTTCTTCTACCAGAATAATTAGTGTTGTATCTATCATCAAACTCCTCGGCTCTGATGGATCCAGGAAAAAGTCTAGCCCAAAATTCTTGTATCGGATCAGCAGGGCTTCTGCCTGTGCCAGTCCTATATGTGGTATTATAATCTCTTTCTCCCATCCTCCTATCTTCATCAACTCTTCCATTTAATACTTGAGTTAAAATATTTTTAGGAATTTTACTTCCATAATCATGTAATTTATCCCCTTCAAGCCTTCCTCTATCTGAAATACTAAAATTAGTATCACCCATATGTACAGATACTTCATCTCCCCCTACCCTAGTCTGACACTCCACAGAATAAGATTTTCCATCTTCACTTACACCATAAATAACATCTCTCCCAAATCCTCCATCTCCCACTTCCATTTTTCCTCTATGAGCAATCATTTTAAATTCATCAAATATATTTTTTAGACTCACATCTGATTCATCAACTAGAAAAGCATTGCCTAATTTTTTAATTGCTTTTTCATAATGTTCTTTTGTGATAACTATTTCTTCAGGATTTATACTAAAACCGATTTCAGATTTTTTTCCACTAGTTCTACAAGAATCTATAATTTTAAGTAAAGGTTCTTCGGAACAAATATATTTAGCACCACCATTTGTAAACTCCCAGGCACTTTTTTTATTAAAATCGTCCTTACTAACATCTGGAGTGTAAATAAATGTTCCAAAGTTATAAGCAACTCCGACACCAGTTCCATCATGAAAGTATATCATATCCTCTCTTGGTGTAGTGAAAGTGTTAATACCTAAATCTCTTAAAACTTTTATTTGAAAGTCTTTCTTTGCAAACTCTTCAGCATCGGAGTTTATCCAATACGAGTGAGAGTTGTACAATACATCCCTTAAAATTTTCTCTTTAATATGGCTTCTTTGAGGAATTTGTTCAACTGCTCTTACCAAAAACCCAATTCTTTCTTTTAATGTTGGTTTCGCAGTTTCCAAGCTAGGCGATGGACTTCCTCTTTCCATCTCTTGCAATCTTTTTTGTAATGAATCTTCAAACATTTTAATCTCCTTACAATTATACTAAACCTTCTCTTTATAAATCTTTTGTTTATTTTACTACTTATAAGTTATTACATTAAAATGATGGACAACTCCCTTTAAAGGTTGCACAATAAGATATTAATTATTTTAGAATCAAACCAATTATGAATAATTAAGCAGATTTTTCTAATTCTTCTTCTATTATCTTTTGGAATTCGCTGAATGGCTGTGCTCCAGATAAATATATTCCATTAATGAAAAACGCTGGAGTCCCAGTAACTCCGTATTTCTGGCCTTCTTCTAAATCTTTTTTCACCTCATCAACCATTGCTCCTGAATCCAAACAATTATCAAACTGAACTGTGTTTAATCCCATTTCCTTGGCATACTGTTTTAGGCTGGCAATATCAAGTGCATCTTGGTTGCTAAATAGTTTATCATGCATATCATAATATTTTCCCTGCTCTCCTGCACACTCTGCACCCTCAGCAGCTTTTTGCGCATTTTCATGGAATCCTAACGGAAAATCTCTATAAACTAATTTAACTTTTCCGGTGTTAATATATTCTGAAGTTATCTGCGGGAGAGTCTCGCTCCAGAATTTTCCACAGAAAGGGCACTGATAATCACTGAATTCTATTATTGTAACCGGTGCATTAGAATCTCCTTTTACAGCATCATCATCTTCATTCACTTCTAAATGCTGAGGTTCATCAGAACTAGTTTGTTGTTGAGCATCCGAGGTTAAAGATATTGGAACAAGGTTTTGTATGAAATAATTTCCATCCTGAGTCATATAAACAGGGATGACATTTCCCTGAAATATAACATTTACTTTGTATAAACTTCCTTCAGGAGAGACATCTTTGAGTATTACCTCGCTAGGAGCATTCTCATTCAGGAATTTTACCAGATTCTTTCCAGCTTCATCAGCAGGGATGACATTTCCTCCATAAAAATTCCCTAATAAAAGTATTATTGTTAAAATGCCTAAAACAAATGTTGAAATAATCCACGGATTTTCTCTTATTTTCTCAGTAAGATTCTCTTTTTTTCCAGCCATTAAAGAATATGCAAAAAGAGATTTAAAAAGCTTTTGAAACGGGCGCAGGAGGAATTGAACCCCCATCCACAGGGCCGAAACCTGTTATTCTATCCGTTGAACTATACGCCCAAAAATTATAAATAAGATAAGTTTTTATATGTTAAGAATCTTTAGATTTCTAATACAGAAAACAAAATTAAACTACCATCTTTAGATGGCAGACAATTGCAAGGCAATTGTCTTTTGTTTTCTGTCCCACAAACTCTAAACAAACCGCCTGCTTCAGCTGGCGGTAATATTCAAAGAGTTTGTGATAACTAAAAAAGGTTTAATAAAAGAGGCAACAGAATATTTTTATATTTTAATAATATTTCTAATAATTAAAAGATGGATAATTTAAAAAAAATAGGGAGTACGGGAAATATAGCACTCAAACCCCACCATAAGATAATCTTTGGAAGTGTTAGTTCTATAGTGATAATAGTTATAATAATAAACAGTATTGTATT
>CAZXWV010000015.1:0-8275 GCA_964644735.1 Candidatus Woesearchaeota archaeon | reverse complement strand
CAGGCGTGCCCGCAATAATTATTAACTCTAAGGGAGAGATTCTTCTTGGAAAACGAGAAGATAGCCATATTTTTTATCCATCATTATGGGGATTGCCTGGTGGAATGATAGAATACAATGAAACTTTAGAAGATGGAATCAAGAGAGAGTTAAAAGAAGAAATAGGAGTAAATAGCAAAATAATAAAAAAAGCCAAAGGAGTTTATGAGCATCTTCCAAACAAAGAATGCCCTTTGCATACAGTTGATATCCCTTATTACTGCAAAATTATTGGAATCCCTAAACCAAGAGATGAAACATCTGAAGTAAGATGGTTTAAGCCTTCGGATATTAAAAAAATGAAACTAGCATATTTACATAAACAAATATTAGAAGGGGAGAAATTAATATAATGGAATATTCAAAAAAAGTAATGAATCATTTCAGACATCCGAAAAATATGGGAGAAATCAAAAACCCAGACGGTCTTGGGAAAGTTGGCAATCCTGCTTGCGGAGATGTCATGTGGGTCTATATTAAAGTTGGAAAAAAGAAAATCAGAGGAAAAGAAGAGAAAATAATAAAAGATATTAAATTTAAAACATTTGGATGCACAGCGGCTATAGCCACTTCTTCAATGATAACTGAACTTGCTAAGGGCAAATCATTAGAAGATGCTAAAAAAATAACAAACAAAGATGTCGCCACTTCCTTAAAAGGACTGCCACCGATAAAAATGCACTGCAGTAATCTGGCAGCAGATACTTTAAAAAAAGCAATTGAGAATTATCAGAAAAAGAAAAAGGAGCTTAAAAATGGATAAGAACATTACCAAATTAATTGAATATCCTGAAGAAGGGATAATAAGCAAAACTCTCTTTAAAAGTAAGTCCGTAGATGCAACTCTCTTTTGCATGGCTAAGGGAGTTGATATGTCTGAGCATACTTCAACCAGGCAGGCAATAGTTTATGTTGTGGAAGGAGACGGGATTTTTAATTTAGAAGGCAAGAAAATTGAAATGAAGCCTGGAGTTATAATCAATATGAAGGAAAATGCAATTCACTCCCTCAAAGCTAATAAAAATACCTCGTTCATATTAATCTTGGTATAAAAACAAAAATGAGCAAAATTATAAATATGCTTGAAGAAGAACATAAGAATATTCTGAAAGTAGCTAAGGCTATTGAAATAGAATGCAACAAACTCAAATCAGGCAGGAATTTAGACAAAGAGTTTTTTAAAAAAGCTGTTTATTTTATAAAAAATTATGCTGACAAATTTCACCACGCTAAAGAAGAAGAGATTTTATTTAAAGAGATGCTCAAAGATTCTGTACAGGAATGTTTGCATTGCAACCCAATAGACCAGATGCTGCATGAGCATGGCATTGGAAGGGATTTTATAAAAAATCTGGAAGAAGGAATAAAAACAGAAAATAAAGAAAAGATTATAAAAAATGCTATGGGATATGCTCAGCTTATCAGAGAGCATATATTCAAGGAAGATAATATTCTTTATCCAATGTGCGATGAAACTTTAGGCAAAAAAACCAAGGATTCTATGCTAAATAAATTTGAAAAAGAAGATAAGTCTAAAGAGCAGGCTAAGAAAAGAGCATTGGCGATTGTTAAGGAATTTGAGAAGAGGTGGATTTGAGAGGAGTGAAAAAATTTGAGAGTCTGCACAATTTTATGGTTGGAGAACGTGAAGTGTTCCATTGTATTTTAATGTTGGATGAAAGGGTTTATTTGGAACTTGTAAATAGTTTATAAAATTTTTTAAATAAGTGCGCAACTACAATTTATCTTTAATTATATCTTTTAATTTCAAAAGTGTAGATTCAGGAATTTCAAAATCATATTTATAGGGGGCATAGTTTTTACCCCATCTATCATCAACAAATTTAATACCCTCAAACTGGCGAGGAGATGCGTAACGGGGAATAACATGAAGATGCAAATGAGTAGATATATTGCCGAGCGCTGCATAATTCATTAAGTTTGGTTTAAACAATTCAGCTAGACTTTTATTGACGGAGTGACCAACATCAAATAATTCCTCTCTTTCTTCAGAAGTCATCTGCATCAAATCAACAGCATCTTCTCGCTTCGCCCAAATATAGACGCGCCCAAGATAACATTGGTTTTTATGCAAGTAGACTTCCCAGTGATTATACTCTTTGATTTTGTATTTTTGAAACTCCTCTAACATAAAGTAAGGTAGAGATGCAATCTTTATTAATATTACTCACACAATTTTTGGTTGGTGAGCATTTTTGATAAATAATTAATGTCATTTTTAGATGAAAAGCGAACTTTTTAAAAGAATAATATCTTTATGGTAATATGAAAAAAGCGGGAAAAAAAGTAAGTTTAGTCACTGGCGCATCTTCTGGATTAGGAAGGGTGCTTGCAGAATTGCTCTGTGAAAAAGGGCATAAAGTTTATGTAATCGCCAGAAGGAAAGATTTTCTTGAACAGTTAAAAAAAGAGTGCTCAAAACTTGATGGAGAGATAATAATAATTTCTGGGGATTTATCTGATTTTAACTTTAGAGAAGAATTAATCTCAAAAATACTTGCAAAAGAAAGTAAAATAGATTATTTGTTTAATAATGCCGGTTTTGGGAGAGCGATTAGGTTTGAAGAGCAAAATGCAGAAGAAATCCAAAAGATGTTTGAAGTAAATATAATAGCTTACGAGCATCTTGCTAAATTGGTTCTGCCGTCGATGAAAAAGTTAAATAGCGGAAGAATAATCAATATTGGTTCTGTTGTTGCTTTTACTCCATTGCCATATTTTACAGTTTATAATTCCACAAAGTCTGCTGTTTATGGATTCAACCGCTCATTAAGATATGAACTAAGAAATACAAATGTAACTACAACTGTCGTCCTACCTGCTAGGATGAAAACCGGTTTTGCAGATGTTGCCTATGATTGTTATAGAGCAAAAGGAAGGCAGACATGCATTAAAGAATTTAATAAAATTGCAGGAAGCCCATACATTGTTGCAAAGAATATTATCAAAAATATGGATAAAGGAAAAGAGGTCATTACTCCTACATTGAGAGCGAAAGTTTGGTATCTAACTAGATATACTGGCTTTATTGTTGATTTTGTAATGAAAAATATCTTAGCCTCAAAAGAACTAAAACATTTAAATATGGCTGAAATTTAAAAGAGATAAAAATATGAAAAAAATATTATCAATTATCTGTATAAGCATGATATTGCTGTTGGGTATAGGCATAGTTTCTGCTCATGAATCTAACCTCTCTGAAACAAGCCAGCTGATTGATTCTGGAGTTAACTGTGATAAATTAACTGATGAACAGTTAGAATCAGTTGGTGACTATTATATGGAACAAATGCATCCTGGAGAAGCCCATGAATTAATGGATAAGATGATGGGCGGAGAGGGTTCAGAAAGTTTAAAGCAGATGCACATTCAAATGGCAAGAGTTCTTTATTGCAATGAAGATGTTTATGGAATGATGGGTTCTGGAAGCATGATGGGAATGATGCCTAGCATGGTTGGGGGGAATATGATAAGTGGACAAAACATGATGCAAACAAATATGATGCAGGGAATTATTGGAGATTCATGGTATTTTGGATATTGGAATTTCATTAATGTTCTCTATCTGATACTATTAATTGGAGTAATAACACTCGTTTTTCTTTGGATAATAAAATTATTAAGAGAGTTGTCTCAAAAAAAGAGATAAAAACTTAAGAATAAATATCATACACCAATAATGAAAATAGAAGATTTTGCATATATTGTTGAAACAAAAAAGAGTTTTGATGAAGCTGTAGTCTCAGTCCTAAAATCAGTTGACCAAAAAGGCTGGGCTTTGTTTCAGGTTTATGATGTCAAAGAGCGGTTAGCAGCTAAAGGATTTAAACAAGAGCCATTAAAAATAATTGAAATTTGTTCTGGGAAATATGCAAACAATTTTTTAAGTAAAAATAAGCTTATCTCCCTTTGTATGCCATGCAAAATAAATGTTTTTGAAGAAAACGGAAAAGTTAAAATTGTAGGGATGAAACCAACAATTATCTCACATTTTTTTGAAGAGGTTAGTCAGAAAGAAGCAATGGAGCTCGAAGATGAGATTAAGGAGATTATAGATAGCTCAAAATAAGGAAATACTCCTGAATATATTTACCAAACATATTTAAACATCTCATTTAAATTATTGATATGAAAATCTACAAAGAAATTATTGTTCAAAACTCAACTTCGCCTATGCTCAGACCAGAAGTAAAAGTTTTAAACACAAAGAAAACTTTCAGTTCTCTAGCATTTAAATTTCTCCAGAAATTTAAATAAAATGGAAAATAAAAATGTTGGATGGCTGATAATAGGCATTTCTTTTGTAATGGCTATTATAGTCTGGATATTTAATAAGGCATTAAAAGATATTGTTGCAGATACTTGCACCCATGGACCAGCATGCACGATGTATGATACTATTGCAATTCAGACAGGGGTAAGCCTGGCTATTACTGTAATAATTTTGATAATAGGTGTGGTAATAATGCTTACAAAACCAAAAGAAAAAATAGTTGTAAAGAAAGTAAAAGAAAAAAAGAAAAAATTAGATTTGGGTAATCTTGATAAAGATGAGAAAAAGATAATTAATTTATTATTGGAAGAGGGAAATGCTCTCTTTCAATCAGATTTAATGGAGAAACTTGGGATTGGGAAAGTTAAAACAACAAGAATACTCGACAAGCTGGAAGCAAAACAGCTAATTGAGAGAAAAAGAAGAGGCATGAATAATATTGTTGTCTTAAAAGATTAATTTAATCATAAAATGTTATCTTATAGAGATAAAATAAAATATGCTGTTGAAATCCTGATAATTGCTATCCTGTTCATATTTTTCTCTTATGTTGCACAGACAAATATAGACCCTATTAAAAATCTGATTGGAGAGGGGATTTTTGGGATGATTCTTTATACATTCATAATAACTATAGATGTGATTATCGCCCCAATTACGGCAACCCCTTTTATACCAATTGCTTCTAATTTATGGGGGTGGGTTATAGCAGGAATTCTTAGCAGTATTGGTTGGACACTTGGCGGAATTTTTGCTTTTATGCTGGCAAGAGTTTACGGGACTCGTTTAATAAAAAAAATGATTTCTTTAGAGAGAATTGAAAAATATGAAGAATTAGTTTCAAAAAGAGGTTTATTCTGGAGTATAGTTTTCTTGAGAATGTTCCTGCCTGTAGATATATTAAGTTATGCTTTAGGACTTTTTAGCAAAATGAATCTATCAAGTTATGTGCTGGCAACTTTTATTGGAGTGACCCCATTTGCATTTATATTTGCATATTTAGGTGCAATGCCTATTTCCTTTTTAATCGCATTTTTTATTATTGCTTTGATAGTAATGATAATTTGGGCAACTCTTAGATGGTTAAGAAAAAGAAGGAGTAAGAAGTGAAACTGGTTTCACCAAAGCAATTATAAACGCTTTTTCTTTAGAATTATTAATTAAATTTGAGTAAAAACAAATGCCAAAGACAAAACAAACAAATGGTATGGAGCTCATTGTTCAGATAGCTCTTATTGTAGTGTTAGTTGGAGTTTTGATGTATGGAATTGGAAAATCATCAGCTGGCGATGTTCAAGCAGGGGAGAAAGTTTCTGCTTCAGAAATAATCCCTACAGGCGTTCCTCCAGTTTATGGAGCAGAATTGAAGATAAGCTATGATGATATTAGCCCAAACAATCCTAGTTTAGCAGACAGTACTATATCAGTTCTTGGGAGTATTGACCAGAGCGAAACTCTTGAAGGAGCAGATTTGGAGAGGTATATTAATATCCTTTACAAACTTGAAAACGGTATTTCATGCGAGTATTGCTGCGGTGCAAGAGCAGTAATCTTTGAGAATGGAGATCCTGCATGCGGATGCGCACACAGTTATGCTATGAGAGGATTGACTAAGTATCTGATAAAGTTCCATGGAAATGAGTACTCTGATGCAGAAATCTTGGAAGAAGTAGGAAAATGGAAAGTTTTATTCTTCCCTGAAATCCATGAAGCAAAAGCAGAAATACTTAAGAGCAATGGAATAGAGCTTAACTACATTAACTTAGCAAGCAACAAATATAGAGGAATTGAACAAGGGCAAACAAGTGGCGGCATGGTAGGAGGCTGTTAAAATGGACAAACAAAGAATTGCTTTATGGGTAGTAATTGCAATACTTGCAATACTAACTATTTATGTAGTGTTTTTTCAAGGGTCATTTAGCCAGAATGCACTATCTGTTGGGCAATCAGCTGGACAAGTTGCTTCAAGCAGTAGTGGAATGGTTGGTGGCTGCTAAACTTTTTTATTTTTATTCTTTTATTTTTTATAATCAATAAATTCAACAACAAAAACAGGAAATTTTTGAGCCTTTCATTTTTCAAATAAACATAAGTAATCAAAATGAAAAAGATAAATACAAGTATGATTATAATCTTTATAGCTGTAGCATTAGCAATAGTCATAGGTATTATTGCATTAAATAAAAATGTTAGCTCTGGGATAGAAATTACAATCTACAAATCACTTGAGTGTGGATGTTGTGAAGGATTTATAACAGAACTAGAAAAAAGCGAGTTTGATATTAATATAATAACCAATCAAGATGTTAGTGCTATAAAGGAAGAGAATGGTATTCCATTGAATATGCAGAGTTGCCATACATCTTTTATTTATGGGTATTTTATTGAAGGGCACGTTCCAATTGAAGCAATAAACAAACTATTATCTGAAAGGCCGGATATAGACGGAATTGCTGTTCCCGGGATGCCTTCTGGATCTGCCGGCATGCCTGGCCCTAAATTAGAGACAATTACAGTGTATGCTATAAAGGATAAAAATTATTCAGTCTTTATGACTATCTAAAATGCTAAGTAAATTAGATAAAAAGTTTTATGGATTAATTGCTATAATTTTGTTTTCTGTATTGGTAATAATTATTATTTTATATTTTAATAGTAGTTTAAATAAGAATGAATTTGATTTAACAAAATTCAGTAAAGTAGAGGATATAGCAAAAAATCCTGCTGAACTTCCTCCTCCAATTAACAGAGATTATGCTGAAACTGTGAAAATATCTCTAGTTGCCAATGAAGTTGTTTCTGAAATTGCTCCTAATGCAACATTTATGTTCTGGACATTTAATGAAACTGTTCCAGGGCCATTTTTAAGAGTAAGGGAAGGTGATACAATTGAGCTAACTTTGTCAAATGATAAATCAAGCATTATGACCCATTCTATAGATTTGCATGCTGTAACAGGCCCAGGAGGAGGTGCAACTCTTACACAAGTTAATCCTGGAGAGACCAAAACATTTAAGTTTAAAGCGTTGAATCCAGGGCTTTATGTATATCACTGCGCAACACCAATTGTTTCAGAGCATATGGCTAATGGAATGTATGGGATGATTTTAGTTGAGCCTAAAGAAGGTCTTCCTAAAGTTGACAAAGAATTTTATGTTATGCAAGGGGAGTTTTACACTGAAGGAGAGTATGGAGAAGAAGGATTCCAAAAGTTTGACAAGCAAAAAATGTTAGACGAGCACCCAGAATATATTCTACTTAATGGGAGAGTTGGAGCATTGGATAAAGATAACATTCTAAAAGCAGATGTTGGAGACAAAATAAGATTGTATGTTGGCAATGGGGGAGTTTCATTGATTTCTTCTTTCCATGTGATAGGAGAAATATTTGACAAAGTCTATCCAGAAGCGTCACTTTCATCTAAATTAGAAAATGTGCAGACAACAATAATTCCTGCTGGGGGAGCTGGAATAGTGGAATTTGAATTAGAAGTTCCAGGGAAATATATTTTAGTTGACCATGCTTTATCCAGATTAAATAAAGGAGCATGGGGATTGCTCCAGGTAGAAGGTCATGAAAATGAAGAGATTTATTCTGGGATTGAAGGCAATACAAAATTAAATTACACTCACTAAAAAATATAAAAATGCAAGGAGGTAAACAAAATGGATAAAACAGTTGTTATTTTGATAATAGTGTTATTATTTGCATTAGGGCTATTTGCAATTATTCAACTTGGTGGCGCAGATACTGTCAGCAGTGTCTCAGGGACTTATTCATACCCATCTCAATACGGAGGAGGGGGATGCGGAAGGTAAATTAAGATTTAATGAATAAAGATGGAAAATACATGTAATCTTTGTAATAGAAATTTTAGTTCAGAAGATAGCTTGAAACAGCACAATACTTCAAAACATTCTGAGGATAAAAAAGAAGGAAAAA
>CAZXWV010000014.1:0-9147 GCA_964644735.1 Candidatus Woesearchaeota archaeon | reverse complement strand
CCTAATCCATACATATCTATCTCTGCAGAAGATGTTGGCCCTACTAAACAAATAGTTTTTCTTTTCAATGCTAAAGCAACATGTAACCCTAAACTATCTGTTGTTATAAAAATGCTGCATACGCTTATTAATGCGGGAAATTCTAGAAGGTCGTTCCCACAACCAGTAGTAATTACAGGAGATCTTGTTAATTTTAGTATCTCATTATTTCTATCAATTTCATTAGGTCCTCCAAAAAGCAATATTTTAGCATTATATTTTTTGTAGAGTTCATCTATTAAATTAGTTGTTTTTTTTATAGAAAGTTGTTTTGGCCATCTATCTGCTGATCCAGTATTAATTCCTACAATCAAATCATCTCTTGAAATATTATACCTCCTTAAAAAATTATTAGTCAGTTGATTTTGTTTTTTTGTTAATCTCAAAAAAGGTTTATACTTTCCATAATTTTCCACCATTATAATTTCTGAAAGAATCTGCCTATGAGTTTTTTTATTTTGCTTCTTTAATATATCATTGTTTGGTTTTTCTCCCAGTGCAGACATATCAAACCATTCTTTTGCAGAAGAGGTTGGAAGAATTTTTCCTTGTTTATAATAAAATCCTATTAGATTTTTAGGCCTCAATGAATAAGCAAATGTGCAATTCTCCTTGTCTTCTTCCAGATTAACAACTAAATGAAAAGAAATATCTTTTAATCTCTCTTTATCTTTATCAAGGACAACTGAATCAACATAAGGATTATTAACAAATAATGGTTTAGCTTTTTCACTAGTAATCCAAAATATTTTTGGATTTTCTTTTTTAAATTTGTCTTTAAGTGCTTGAGCTATAAAAGTTGTTCTCAAAACATCTCCTAAAGCTCCTATTTTAATTACTAATATATTCATTGTGTTTTGTTCTTATTGCATTTTTATATAATTTAAGAGTTTTTTTAGATATAATATCCCAATCATAATTTTTAGATTTTTTAAGATTATTATCGGAAATTTTTTTTCTTAAAAATTGGTTATCAAGCAACTCATTTATTTTTTCTTTAAACATTTGATTCTGCCCATATTCCACAAGAAAACCATTTTCTGGTTCTGTTATTTCATAAGGAATTCCATTTACTGGTGAGGCGACAATAGGCAATCTTGCGGCCATAGCCTCAAATAATGTTAAAGGTAATCCTTCTCTAAAACTAGGCAAAACAAAAATATCTGCTGCCTGATACATTTTAATGATTTCATCCCTATCTCTCGTTTCATTTAAGAGGATTATATTTTTTTCTTTTCCAATCAAATTCTTGACTTTATCTCTCATCCCTTCATCAGGTCCCCTAATAACAAAAACTACATCTCTTCTTTCCTTTAAAATTGATTGAGCAATCTCCACAAATTTATCTGGGCCTTTGGTTATATTTAATCTTCCAAAAAACAAAACAATTTTCCCTTTAATCTTATTTTTCTTTTTAAAATCATTATTTTTTATTTTTTTAAAGAATTTTTTTGCCATACCGTTAGGAATTAATTCTATCTGAGACTCTTTTCCCCCATAATTTTTTATAAATTCTATCTCCCAGGGGGTAATTGCTATCACTTTATCTGTAAATTTTAATGCAATCCTGGAAAAAATGTTGTAACTAAGAAAAATTCCTATTTGTCCTGGTAAAGACCTATAAGCATTTGTCCAAGGACAATGAGTTGTGTGCATATGAGGGGTATTTTTTATTTTTGCTGCAAAAGAAGATAAAATAAAATGTACGTGACCAAAAACATGGCTGTGAATAATATCAAAATCTTCATACAATAATTTGAAAAAAATTCCAGGCCAAACAGTTGCAAAATTAGCTATTCTTAAGATGTACCTGCATCTATGAACATGTATTTTATCTATAGTTTCTTCTTTTATTTTAATTCTTTTATTTTTATCCCAATCAGAAGTGTAGATATGAACTTCGTGTCCTTCTGCAATTTGCCTTTTTGCCAGTTCTTCAACTACTTGTTTGACCCCGCAAATTGCAGGAGTATAAAATGGGCAAATATGTGCTATTTTCATGAAAAAAAAGGTTAATATTAACTTATAAACCTAATGTATTAATAATCACTTAATCACTTTTAACCTAAAGAATAAATTATTTACAGGAAGAAATTTTCTTAAGAAGATTTCATGAAGATTAGGGAATAGATTAGCAATCCATTCAAAAAAGAAAAAATATTTTCCATATCTTATTTCTCTTTTAATTATCTTAAATCTTGCTTTAGAATAAAAATTATAATTAAAATTTTCTGCAAAGTAATCAAAACTATAATAGCTAAAGAATGTTTTATGAGTTGGGTCTCTAAAAGCGCCTAAAGACTCAAAATGAGGAACAATAATCTCAATTATTGCGCCATTTTTGCATATTCTGTGGATTTCTTCTATGACATTTACTAAATTATCTAAATGTTCTAAAGAGGATATTGATAAAACATAATTAAAGGAATTGTCTTTAAAAGGCCAAGGAAATTTGCTTAGATCATGAACTATATCAACTCCTGGAATTTTTACAGAATCTAAATTAATGAACCCTTCCTTTATATCTGTTCCACATCCCAAATGTAATCTTTTATTTTTTAATTCCGAGTATTTCTTTGCCATTGTTAATTGTAATTTCTAAGGGTTTAAAATTCTATCTAAAAAAAGATATAGTTGAGATTCATTAAGCTTATAAATAAGTATTTTATGAATTTTATATGGATAAAAAGCAGAAAGTGTTAATAATCAAAACAGGATACTCAGAGTTTTTAGATAAAGAAAGTAATTCTAGAAAAGTTAGTTTAGGAGATGTACTCAGAACTACTCCATTATTACATTTATATAAAAATGATGATGTTACATGGATTAGTGATAAAGAGGCATTTCCTCTTCTGGAAGATAACCCCTATATAGATAGATTGCTGCCATTAGATTTCACTACAGCTATGAATTTATTGGAGGAGGAAGATTTTGATACTATTATTAATCTTGAAAAAAATCACGATATCTGTAAATTTGTAAATAGATTATATTCTTGGAGAAAATACGGATTCAGATATGATAAAAAAACAGAGAGTTCTCAAGCTTATGATAGAGCATTTGAAGTATTGGCGGTAAGTTCAGACCCTAATTCTAAAAAAGAAAATGAAAGGAACACATCTGATCTTTTATTTGAAATGGTTGGAGAAAAATGGGATGGAGAAGAATATATTTTAGGATATAAACCAAAATCTACTGAGATATATGATATCGGAATAAACACCTTAGTGGGCCAAAAATGGCCAACTAAAGCCTGGCCTATAGAAAATTGGGATATACTTGAAGGGAAATTAATTAAAGATGGGTTTAAAGTTACCAGACAGGATAAACAAAATAAAGAAGTTTTAAAAAATATTCATAAATATATTGATTGGATAAATTCTTGCAGAACAATTATTACTAATGACAGTTTGGGATTGCACTTAGGAATATCATTAAAGAAAAAAGTTTTGGGACTGTTTGGGCCTACCCCAAATAAAGAAGTTCAATTTTATGGCAGAGGAAGAGAGATTCTCCCTAATCCCTCTCCAAAATGTATGCCTTGCTTTAAAGGAGAATGCGAAAGAGGTAGAAATTGTATGGAAGATATTGCTGTTGAAAAGGTTTATGATGAAATTAAAAATTATTTATTAAAATGAAGTTATCAGATGCTGCAAATAGATTAGAAGGACAGAAGATGTTCCAAATACTTGCAAAAACACAGGAACTTGAAAGAAAAGGAAAAGATATTCTTCATTTTGAAATAGGAGATCCAGATTTTAATACTCCAAAAAGTATTGTTAATGCAGTTTATGAATCTTTAAGGAAAGGGGAAACTCATTATACAAACTCATCAGGATTATTAGAATTAAAGGTAGCTGCGGCAGAAGTAACCGCAAAATCTAGAGGATTTAAGCCAAATTTAAATCAGATTTTAGTAACTCCTGGGGCGAATGTCCAACTTTATTATGCATTAGCCTGTGCAGTTAATCCTGGAGAAGATGTAATTATCCCAGATCCTGGATTTGTTTCATATAATTCAATAATTAATTTTCTAGGAATTAATCAAATAAAAATTCCTCTTCGTGAAGAAAGTGAATTTAGATTAAATCCAGATGATGTAGAAAAATCAATAACTGAGAAAACAAAAATGATTATAATCAATTCTCCTAGCAATCCAACCGGAGCAGTTATGAAAGAAGAAGAGATTAATAGAATCTATAAAATCGCAGAAAAAAATGACATCTATCTTTTAAGTGATGAAATTTACGCTAGAATGATTTATAATGACTCGGAAACTCAATTTTATTCTCCAAGTAAATTAGATAATTGTAAAGAAAGAACAATTATTGTAAATGGTTTTAGTAAATCATATGCAATGACTGGTTGGCGTCTTGGAGTTGTTACAGGACCTTCAAATATAATAGATAAGATGGGATTATTATTAGAAACAACTACTTCTTGTGTTTCTCCATTCATTCAAAGAGCTGGAGTAGAAGCTTTAAAAGGAAGTCAGTACCCTATATTTGAAATGGTTGAGGAATTTAAGAAAAGAAGAGATATAATTGTAAAAGGATTAAATACAATTAGGGGAATAAGTTGTGTTAACCCAAAAGGAGCATTTTACGCATTTCCAAATATAAGGGAAACAGGATTTAGTAGTGAGAAATTTGCAGAATTTATGCTTGAAGAAGCAGGAGTGGCGGTATGCCCTGGAAACTATTTTGGAAAAGGTGGTGAGGGGTATGTAAGATTATGTTATGCGAACTCTCTTGAAAATATAAATAAAGGAATAGAAAGAATGGCATATGCTCTCAAAGATGGGTGATATTTTACAATTAAATTTAAATAAAACATTTTATAATTAAAATATGAAATTATCTGACTATATTGTTGATTTTTTAGTGGGTCAAGGAGTCACACATACATTTGGAATAACTGGAGGGGCAATAATCCATGTACTTGATTCTATTTACAAAAATAAAGATATAAAGCATATATGTACTGAACATGAACAAGGAGCGGCAATGGCTGCAGATGCATATTCGAGAATAAAGGGTAATTTAGGAGTTGGGATAGCAACCAGCGGACCAGGAGCCACAAATTTGTTAACTGGAGTATGTTGTTCCTATTATGATTCTATCCCTACAATGTTTTTGACAGGTCAAGTACCAAGATCTCAATTAAAAGGAAATTCTAAATCAAGACAAATAGGTTTTCAAGAAACAGACATTATTTCAATATTCAGTCCAATAACAAAATATTCGGTTCTAGTAAATGATCCAGAAAAAATAAAATATGAACTAGAAAAAGCAAACTATCTTGCAAAAAATGGGAGACCTGGTCCTGTTTTATTAGACATTCCAGATGATATACAAAGAGAAGATATTAATCCCTCCAACTTGCAAGGGTATATCCCAAAAGAAAGGAGAGGAGATTTAAAGAAACTGGAAGAAAAGGTAAAAGATACTGTCAATCTAATAAAAAATTCAGAAAGACCTGTAATAATTTTTGGAGGAGGAATCAAACTAGCTAAATGTGAAAATAAAGCTAAAAACCTTGTAGAAAAATTACAAATTCCTACGGCTTTAACTTGGGCCACTAAAGATATGATTCCATATAATCACCCCCTAGTCATAGAAGGTTTTGGAGTATCTTCTGAAAGAGCAGGTAATTTTGCAGTACAAAACTCTGATTTAGTTGTAGCAATAGGTACAAGATTAGATACTCATGAAGTTGGAAATAATGCTTCTACTTTTGCTAGAGATGCTAAAAAAGTTGTTGTAGATATTGATATATCAGAACTAGAAAAATATAGCAAAAGAGGAATGTTTGTTGATATTTTAATAAATTCTGATGTACACTCTTTTTTAGATGTTATGAATAAAAAAATTAAAGGAATTAAAACAAAAAACATCTCTAATTGGATTGGTAGTATTAATGGATGGAAAAAAAAATACCCTATATGTCTTCCTGAATACTATGACCAAAAAGATAATGTAAACCCTTATGTTTTTATGGATGTATTTTCAAAAGAAGCAAAAGAAGGGGATATAATCATTACTGATGCAGGAGGTAATCTCACGTGGACTATGCAAGGGCATAGAGTTAAAACAGATCAAAGATTATTTTCAGCATTCAATCATTCTCCAATGGGATATTCTCTTCCTGCAAGTATTGGAGCACATTATGCCTCTAAAAAACCTATTAAATGTATTATAGGAGATGGAGGAATACAAATGAATATTCAAGAATTGGCAACTATCAGATACAATAATCTTCCAATACAAATATTTCTTTTCAATAATAATGGATATGGAATAATACAGCAAACTCAAGATACTTGGATGGGATCAAGATATGCTGCTTCAAATCCAGATTCAGGGGTAGCTATCCCTAATTTAGTGAATATCGCAAATGCTTATGAAATACCTACACTAACAATAAAAAACCATGCTGAATTAGAAAAAGGAATAAAAGAAACTATGGCTTATAAGGATGGACCTATTTTATGTAATGTTGAGATTAATCAACATCAAAAAATAATGCCAAAGTTAGAATTTGGTAAGCCTATTGAAGATTCCTCTCCTCTCTTATCTAGAGAAGAATTTGAGAAGCAAATGATTATTAAATCTTAAAATAACTTAAAAATGAAAAGTCATCCCGAAGTTGATAACCATAAATTGATCTACCATCCTGAAAGGGTTTCTGAATGGATCCAAAAGGGAGATTGTTATCCTATCTATGTTGAAATTGGACCTACAAATAGTTGTAATCATAAATGCATCTTCTGTGCTCTTGACTGGTTAAAAAAAGGAGTTTCTAACATTGATTCAGAAGTGTTAGTCAGATCATTGGAGGAAATGGCAGAGGTAGGAGTTAAAAGTGTTATGTTTGCAGGAGAAGGAGAACCTCTTTTGCATAAAGAAATCGGACTTTTCACAAAAACAGCAAAACAATATGGGTTGGATGTTTCTATGACGACTAATGGTGTGCTTTTTACTCAAAGCAAAATAGAGGGGTGCATTCCTAATCTCTCTTGGATACGATTTAGTATAGATTCTGGCAGTGCTGAAAATTATTCACTAGTCCATGGAACAAATTCTCAAGATTTTGAAAGATTAATTTACAATATAAATGAGAGTGTTAAATTTAGAGACAAGAATAAATTAGACACTATAATCGGGGCACAATTTTTAGCTATTTCGCAAAATTCGGATGAAGCAATCAAATTGGCAGGAATCTTGAAAAAAATAGGAGTAGACAATTTGCAGATAAAGCCCTATTCTCATCATCCAAGCAGTGCTCATGACTTTACTGTTACTGCGGAATATTATGACCAACTTGAAAAGAAATTGGAAAAGTTCAATTCAAGAGATTTCAAAGTTTTATTTAGAAAAAAAACTATAGAAAGATTAAATTCTGAGGCTAGTTACTCTCAATGCTATGGATTGCCTTTTTTCGCATTGATAGATTCAAGAGGAGACATTTTTCCTTGCAACTTATTTTATGGAAAAAAAGAAGCAAGTTATGGCAATCTTTATGATAAATCTTTTTTGGATATTTGGCAAGGAGAGAAAAGGAAAAAGATTTTGGAAAAAATGAATGAAAAAGGAGTCTCTGATTGTAGAAAAGGTTGTAGATTAGACACGATAAACAGATATTTAGACAGATTAAAAAATCCCTCATTACATGATAATTTTATTTAAAATGAATTCGAAAATATTGGACCGAAACATGAAGGACGTAGAAAAAATTGTAGATTCTCAGATCTCAGAAGTGAGGTCGAAAGGACTAGGAAACGAAAATATTGATCCTAGGGGCAAATTTCACCTAGATTCTTCAAAAATATCTTTCCATAAGGAAAGAGTTGATGCATGGATGCGAGGAGAAAGAGTTGCGCCCATAACTATGGACATGGCTATTACCCAAAAATGCACTTATGGATGTACATTTTGTTATGCTGATTTGCAAAAATATCCTTCTACCCCTGCTCCATGGAAAGTTTATGAAAATTTTCTTGATGATTGTATGGAAATTGGGCACAAACCAGGAGAAGGAGTAAAAGCGATTAGCCTTGTGAGTGATGGAGAAAGTACCCTAAGCCCACATTTTTCTAAGTTTATTCTAAAAGGTAAGAAAAATGGAATAAATCTTGCTTGTGGAACTAATGGATTAGCATTAAAAAAAGAAGAACTGCCAGAGTTGGTTAACGCATTAACATATCTAAGATTTAATTTTGACGCAGCGGATTCTAATGCATATACGGAAATTATGGGAACTACAAAAAAAAGCTACGAGAGAGTTATTAAAAACATAGAAGATTGTGTGAGATTAAAAAACGAGCAAGATTCAAACATTACTTTGGGTTTGCAGATGGTTTTGTTGCCAGAATATGCGGATCAAGTAATTCCCCTTGCACTTTTTGGAAAAGAGATAGGAGTAGATTACACTGTAATAAAACATTGTAGTGATGATGAAAAAGGGAGTTTGGGGATAGATTACCAGTGGTATAAAGGAGATCTTGCAACCAGATTGCTCAAAACAGCAGAATCTTTATCTACTGACAAATACTCTGTCCAAGCCAAATGGTCCAAAATTAGAACTGGCAGAGATAGGGTATACTCTCGGTGTTATGGCCCTCCACTATTTTTACAAATGTCCGGTTCAGGAATTGTTGCTCCTTGCGGATCTTTTTTTAACCCAGAATATTCGAAATATCACATAGGAGATATCAAAAAACAAAGGTTCAAAGATATTTGGGCAAGTGACAGATATTGGGAAGTAATGAATCATTTAAGATCTAAAAAATTTGATGCTAAAACTGATTGTGCTTCCTTATGCGTGCAAGATAAAACTAATGAAATTCTTTACAAGCTTGTTGAAAAGGGAGAAAGCCTTCAAGATATCTCTGGGAAAAAAACCCCAATGCATATGAATTTTATATAATAAAATGAAACGAATAATTATTCCTAAAACATACAAATACATCTCAGCATTTATAAGTATGAAATGTAATCTTGAATGCAGTTTTTGCTTGAATAAGTTTGATGAAAATTTCAATAGAAAAAGATTTAATGAACTCTCTGGAAAAGAGTGGGTTGATGCATTAAATAAAATTGAATCTCG
>CAZXWV010000013.1:2780-9236 GCA_964644735.1 Candidatus Woesearchaeota archaeon | reverse complement strand
ACCTGTAAGGTTTGAATCACCGCAGGTTCGATTTAACCAGAGAACCGAGGTCCCAAAAACTTATCAAAGTTTTAAGGATTCTCTCCTGCATTAAAATTACTGTATTTTTAATACATTTGACTTTTCTGAAAGAACCCATTTTCCATCTTTGAGGCAATGAAGATTAACATAATATTTCTCTCCAACTTCAAAAGAGTTTATATCAAATTCTAAAATTTTTTCAGCAGTAATAGTTCCAACTTGGCTAGATTTTGTATCACTAAACCATCCACTGCTAATAATTTCATATTTAACAGAATCACACCCATGCTCAATATGTAAAAGAATTTTTTTATTAGTAAAATCTTGCATAAGATTAACAAAATTTATTTTATAATTTTTCTCACCAGCAGAGGAGGTAATAGTTGATATGTCAAGAGTTTTTAATTTTTCTTTTAGTTCATTATATCTCTTCATAACGTTTTCAACATAATCCGTGTCAGCACCTGCACCACAACCCCAACCATTGTAGGCCCTTAGTGCTGCATTCCATTTAGAATAATCTCTATAAGAAGGATATTTAGAAATACAATTAGCTACTATTTTTGTGAAATCAGGTATATTTTTATAAGACCAGCTTTCATAAACACCATCTTTAAATTCATCGTAATACTTCTTCAAAATCTGTGCCCCAATATTTATATTAGTATTAGGTTCTTCTTTTAGTCTACTAATGCAGTCTGTTTCATCTGAAGGGAGCCCATATTTTCCGCACCATACTTTAGAATTTATTTGCATTAGCCCACGAGAACTGCCAGAATCTGCTTCAGGATTACAACTTGATTCCTGCATCATTACTCCCATTAATAAAGATGGCTCAATTCCATATTCTATAGCATTATCATAAACTGCCCCTGCATATTCAGAACATTTAGAATCAGATTCTTTAACTAAATTAATGAAAATATCTTTGTCAGTTACTCCTCCTCCTTTCCTGCCTGTTGGTTCTATTGGAGTTTTGCATGTTCCCCAACTATCACCTGTAATTGTCCCAGGAATAAATTCACAATTTTTTCCTAATTTTTCTCCAATAGCTGAACATTCAGATTTACCACATACACTACTATCAAAATTTGTCCCTCCACAATCTTCACATTTAGTTGATTTAATAATTGTGTTTATTTCTGTTCCTTCACCAAACCCTTCTCTTTTTAATTTTTCTTTTAATTCTTCTTCACTAGTTTTAACTTCTTTAGGTTCTCCTTTTTTTTCCTTCTCTGCTTCTTCTAACTCACGAAGTATCTTCTTCCAGATACTCAACTCTCCATAAATATCCCCTCTCTTTAAGTATAAAATAGCTTTTTGCTTATTGAAAAAAGATTTCTTAATTGTATCATCATTAATTTCACCAGTAAGCTTCTTAAGACATTCTAGATATTTATTTATCTCCATCGGGGTTTCACAAACCTTATCTGTTAGTTTATTAAAATCTTCGTCGCTCAAATATCCACCCTCTATTCTCATTCTTTCCAGAGCATCATCAGTGAAATCCTTCAAGCTGTTTTGCGTTGCATTAAACTCAAGAGCGGTTTTTATGCTCTCTTTGTCAAGCCAGCATCTTAATTTCTCTTCTCCGCACTTCCCTACATCCTGCCATCTCTCGTTGGTAGTTCCTTTTCCAGGGTTCTCAGTTGAGCAGACTCTTGTAATCCCACTCTTGTAAATTTCTGGGTTAATTGCCTGCTGCGCTCCTTCCTGAACATTAGGACTTATAAATCCATACAAGCTTGGGCTTCCAGAGATGCACTCTTTTTCTGATGTTATGTTTCCTCTTTCCAGCTGGTCTTTCATGACTTGGTCTTTTAAATAATCCATTGCAAATGATGTTGAAACTGACTTAAACCCGCACTCTTCCTTACCATTGACATTTATGCACAATTCTGAATATCCTGCAGAAGCTGTGAAATCTTTTGTCTCTGATGCATAATCCCCTTTAGCAATATATCCATTAGCAACTGTTACACTTGGTATTTCCTGATAATATCCCCCTGCTGCAGGAGTCCTTAAATAAACATTGTAATAAGCTCCTGAATCCTTTCCTGCATAAATGTGGTAAAATACTTTATATTGTGAGGTAGGAGGGACTGTTGTAGTTGTGAAAGGAATTTCATTGAACCATGCGTTATACTGAACTGGAACATCCGGCTCAATCAAAGCGTCAAAGAAATCTCCAGATGCTGGATATCTTGCTGATATAAAATTCTTGCAGACAGCGCTTCCCAGCTGGTCTGTGCTTCTTAATATAAATGCCTCATACGAATTTGCAGCATAATACTGAGTCATGTAGTCTACAGTTTTTCCGGCATTGTCCCATGCCTCCTGGAACATAAGATACTCTCCTCCTCCATCTTCTCTCGGAGTCCCTCGGTACATCCAGTCAATAGCTTTTGGAATTCCCATTTTTGCCAATGGAAGCGCCTGTCTCCAAAAAAATTCGCACGCATAGATGCTATACACTTCATCGCAAAAACCAACCATCTCTCCTGTCTCTAAATTCTTTTGCAGGCAGTCTCTGTGGCTTTTGACAATGGATAAATACCCCTCAGCTCCTGCATGCAGTCCAGAAAGACAGACAGGAACAAGAACTCCTCCTTCAGAAGGCATTCCAAAATTAGGCAGGCATAACATAGCACTGCCGATTATTCCAGATTGGATAACATTGCTGACATGATACTTCCCTCCGTAATTGCACCTGCTTGAAGGGCAGACAACAGGGTCGCAGACATTGAATAAAATGTTGCAGTCGCTGGGAGACATAAAATCCTCACACTGTGTTCCAGGAAGATTTACTGCAGGGTTGCCAATTTCAACATTCTGGCCAAGTATTGAAATTTTCCCTTTAATTCCAGATTTGTATTTTCTTGAAGCTTCTGAAATCGCTTCCTTTGTATTTTTAACTAATTTTCTTGTCTCATCTAAAGAAAGCCCGCTAAACTCTTCACCTTCATTAACATTCCGGACAGCCCAAAACCCTTGGCATTTGTCTTTTCCTATACCATCTTGCCGATGGTTTTCCATAACATTGCATAAATTAAAATAATTCAGAGCTCCGGATTCATCATACGCCTTTATAGTTCCTCTTGAAGATTGTTCTGTAAGAGCATACCACCCATTTTTAATATCAACAGGAACAATTTGAGGCAGTCCTTTAAACTCTCCTGTCTCCCAATATATCACTTCAGGAGAGTCGTACCCATTATTTTTATAAGAAGAGGCATCATATTTTTTAAAAGAACTATAAGTATTTTTTATATTTGTAATTATTGCATTTTCAGTAATGTTTTTACCTTCAGAATCATAAACATTTTTAATTCTGTATGTTCCATCTCCATTATCCTCTAAACTAACAATATAAGCAACATTATTCAAACTAATTTTCTGATAAGGAGTATTACCAGAGACATCTTTAATACCAGATTTACCTGTTGAATATCCTTCCCAATATTCACCTATTTGCCCTTTTATTTGAGCAGTTCTAAAGTTACCAGAAAAGTTATTTGAATTTGATACTTCTTGAGCTTTTTTTAACATTGCATCCCCCCTTACATTCTCATTGATATCTTTTAGAAGCTGGCATCTTTCTATTTCAGCATTCTTTCTTACTTCTTCACTTACGCCTGTGTCAGCAATAATAGAATTATGAAATTCAAATCGTCTTGCCTCGCTTGCACTAATTTGCGAATTGCACTCATTATTCTCAAGTGGTTTAGTTAATTCAGCATTAATATTTTCAAAATTAACACCCTCACAATTTGTATCGTTAGTTAATCTTAATCCTTCTGCTCTTTCACTATTACATAGCTCTTTTTCAGTAAACTCTTTTTGATTCATCTCTTTATCAGCCCATATATCTACCTGAGAATTAATCTCATCATTATATCCTACTAAACACTCTGATATTGACTTTCCAAAATACGTGCTGTTTTTATCTTTAATCTCACTGTTGCATTTATTTCTGTATGTTGCTGTAACCTCATGCCTTGCGCCTGCTTTTCCTTTAGTGCCTGCCCATAAATTTTTAATTGTCAATGCAAACCCAGTAGTCACGCACGCTGCCTTGAACCCTTTGACAGCATTTCCTAAATTAGCAGAAAGTTTCTCCCATTTCTCAACTGTCTCATTAAGATTTTTTAATCTCTCTTTAATCTGCTCAGGAGAAAGCTGTATTGCCCGTTTTTCAATTCCAATCTTAAATGAGAAATTAGCTTCTGTTCCGGCATTTTTTATATTAGGAATTACAGAAACCTTTGCCTGCTTTTTTAAATTTATTTCAGTCAGCGTAAAAATATACTCTGTTCCGAAACTCTCTCCAACATTCTTCTTTAATCTCTGGGTAGTTGATACTTTACCTACTTTCTTTCCATTTACTTCTTTAGCAGCAGTATTAATGTTTAATTCTGCATAATCATCATCTAGATTAGTTAATTGAATGAAATCGGTTTCTGCATCATTGATATAAATAGGGTCATTTTTCCTTAAGATAAAAAAGTCTGATTTCCCATCAGGATATCTAATTTTTACCCCTGCACTATATTCATCCAGACCTGGTTCATAAATTCCTTCAAAAAATATAGACTTGACACGTCCGTTAATTGAAATCTCTTTAACATCGCTTCCGATATTAGAAAGCTTGTATATGTTCTCACAATCATCACTCACTTTCATCAAGGAATTAGGATATCTTTCTTTGAACTCATTGCATAATTCAACCATTGTTTTTTTGTCTTCAATTTGTCTTGCTAATTGAATTGAATTAATTAAAGCTTTTTCACCAAAAGTTTCTAGTGAATTGTCTTCTTTTTCACTGGAATAACTGTCAATAATTTTCCTGTAATCTTTCAAAGATTGGTTATAATACTCAACATATTCTGCTTTTTCTTTTTTAACATCAGAAACAGGCCTCCAAACAGTTAATGTTTTAGATTTCATATCTAATTTAGTATCAACAAGATTCTTAAAAAATCCTTCAAATAAATTAGTATCATCAGGAGGGGCGTAATATTTTGACTTGTCTAATTTATAAACACAGTTTTCAGTGCATTTTGTATCTATAGGAGTAAAATAACCATAAAGTGTAGGGACAAGAGTGTTATCATCTTTAATTAAAGTAAGATGATAAAGAGAATCGGTTTTTTCCAATATAGAAAAGCTTAATCCAGTATCAATACTTTCTTGAGTTTTGACAGAATAAATCTCTCCTAAACTACTTCCAAGACTTCCCAAAAATCCCGTTACATCTCTTTTTTTCTCTAAAGTATAAACCTCCTCAAGGTTCTTTGCTTTGGCTTCTGCTCCGGCAAATCCAATAATCTCTACCTTTTTTCCAAGAATATCTTTTGCTCCTTTAACATAAACTAATTTGTTATATAATTCTCCGCTGATTAGCCATCTAGCGCTTTGTTCAGTTATGCCAATAATCTTTTTCCCAAGTTTTGCAAGATTTTCACTGTTTAAGTCAGTTGTTAAAGGATCTCTCTCATAACTTGCCATTCTTGCAATAGCAGAAATTTCACTTGCACTTAATTTATCTTTAGATTCTGGACTTGCAACAAGATAGAGATATAAATCATCTAAACTGCTTGGGTCTCCTCTATTTCCAATATATCCGAGATAAACAGACTTTTGTCCGTCTGAGGTGGTGTATAATTTCTCCCCTATTGAATACCCATCTTCTCTTGCTCCATCAAATTTTAATTCTATTTTTGGGCTTATCATTAAGTCAAATTTTTCCCCTCTTCTTTCATCAGTTGCACATGCTCCAGTAACTCTCTGAACAATCCCTTGTTTTATTATTGTATTAACAACACATGCATTATCCAAAAATTTTTCCCTTTCAGCAACTTCAACAATCTCCCCATTAATATCAAATTTAGCTCTTGTGGCTGGATTTTCTAAACTATTAAGTCTTAACTGCATCCCTCCCATGCAATAAAATCCAGGAAGGCGGACCTCTCTTGATGTTTTCCCTTCTTCTAAAGTAACAGTTGCAGATTTATGCTCTTTATCTCTGTAAACAGAAATTGTTGCGCTGTTTTCATCAATTTCTTCAGCTCTTAAAAATCCTCTTGCCTGCCAGAATCCGTATTGCTTGTAATTTTGCTCCCATTGCGAATCATCCATCTGCGGAAGGTAATATTCAGCGCTGCCAACACCAAAAGCATTTTTAATGTCATAGCTTATTTTTGCTGTTAAATTTCCTTCAACCCAGTCAGGCATTGCTGACTCGTTTTTCTGCTTTCCCAAAACAATGACCACATACCCGATATTCTCTAAAACAGGGGAGTTTAACAATGTCTTTTGACTTTTAACAGCAGCTCTTGCAGGGTAAAATCCAACCCCAGAAACAATGTCTTGAGATGCTGAAGATTGCAATTTGGAAAATAATGATTTTGAAGGAGTTTGTCTTTCAAATGAGAT
>CAZXWV010000013.1:0-2680 GCA_964644735.1 Candidatus Woesearchaeota archaeon | reverse complement strand
TTCAAATAATAAATAATTATCCTGCAATTGCTCAATAGTTTTCGGCAGAGGCAGGCTGTTGGCATTTATTTCTATGATATTGGAATTGTATAACTCAGATTCCAGCATATAATAATTTTCTCTGCCTCCTCCGGCAAGAACATTTGAAATAATCTGTTCAGGAATTGTGATATCAAAACACTTTTCTTTTGTCAGCCCAAAAATCCCTCCAATTCCTGATTGAGGAACATCCACGCACTGCTCTTTGGTTGTTTCTGCTATTTTTAGCGAAGAATTTCTGAAAATTTGTGTCTGGATTTCATATTGCCCTTCAGTTAAGTTGATTTTGTTTTGTTCAGGATATACAACTGTCCTGGAAGAGCCATCTGAAACAAAATTAATCATTGCCTGGCCGGTATAATTTTTTCCATCTAATTTTAAGTTAACTTCTAATTCATAAAGATTGTCCAAAATAATATCAGCTACTCCTGATTCTACTGTCGAATAAAGGTACTTTGTATCCTCAAACCCTTCAGAGCTTGCAATTATATATCCGTTAACACATTGAGGGAAATTTTCCTCCAATGGTTTTGTTAGATAAGTTCTTCCAATATTGCATTTTGTGCCAAAACACTCATAAGAAATATCTGCTTCAATAGGATTTAATCTCGTGTCATAAGTATTTACCTGAATAAGAGTATTTTTGTATCTGCATAGTTCTGGAAGTTCAATATCAACCGCACTGACATCCAAAGCCTCTCTCGGCTTGTTCCCTTTAACAACAACTGCCATCGGAAACTGGAAAATCTCATCTCCATAATATATCTGAATTAAAACAGGATATCCCAAGTTGTATACAAAATGATACGGAACATAGCAGAATCCCATAATCCCCAACCCTGGCTGGTTTCCGACAGGGCTTGCCATCAAGATATTTCCTTCTGAAGGTGAAACATCAAAAACAGTTGGCCAGTTTTGCGAGTTAATAAATCTTACATCCAACTCAGAGTCAACAGGCGCGTCAACAATAAAATATTTATCCTCCTTGCTCTTTAAAGAATAACTCCCTCCTTTGACTTTTAATGCAAGAGTGTTTGATTGAATAGCTTCTTCTAATTTGCCGAAGATATCATCAGCTGTCCAGGTTTTAGGCGAACAGGAAAGCTCAACCCCGTCAACAGGCGCATAAATCCTTAATGTATCAACAGCATAATTCTCTAAAAATAAAGTTTGTTGTTCATAATTGTAGATTTCTCTTGCAGCCCCATAAAGCTTCCCAAATTTTGAGTTTACAATAACATCATGATTTGAAACAACTGCACTCTCTTCTTCTTTTGATATTTCAAAATTCATATTTAAACTAACTTTAACATTTTCTTCTTCAATTGACACTGTTGCTTCTGGCTCTCCCATCATAATTTCAAAACCTTCATCGTAATAGCTGTCAAACCTGCATAAATTTATCTTATCTTCAACAAACTTTGCCAGCTGTTCTTCCATCTCTTGCTTTGATGGAATTTGCTCTTTTTGGATGTTGTTTCCTGAAACATAATACCAGTAAGGAATAGGATTTCCCAAAAAATCCAGCTGATTTGAAAATGGCATGTATAGTGAGCCTGGTTCAAATTCTGGGACGTCAATGTATCCTGCCTGAAATCCTAAAAAATCTATTCCAGTAGAAACATCCTCTTCCAGGCACGCTAAAAAACTAGTGTAAACTGGTGCAAGAGCTGGAGGAATTTCTTCAATAATTATCTTTTCCTTGAATACAAAAAAAAGGATAATTGCTCCAATAAATATTACTGCAATTATAATAAAAATAGTTAGCTGCCCTCTTTTATTGTCCATGCAGGAATGATGAAAATCAAATATATAAAGTTTATTAAGAATTAAAGAATACCAAAAACTTCTTGTATTTTATTGTCAGAAAAGTTTTTTGGGACACATCAAAAATCCTCACAATTGGGATTTTTTGGACCACGAAATCTAATGTCGTGCAAATACCAAGCATGAGTAAGATTTCGTCGGAAAACAAAATTAAACTGCCACATTTGTGTCTGTTTTTAAATGCGAGGGATTGAATATCTGGTTGCCCTGAAATGATTTATTCCCCCAAGTATCACAAGTATCCCTCCAATAAAAATTATCCATTGGTCAATCTTAGACATTATCTCTGGAAGCTGGACAAATTTAAACGGATAGTTAATAAAATACAGCCCAAAAATAATATAGACTAAAAACCAGATTATATTTTTCCCATTTCTCATTTTAATCAACATTAAGCAGAATATTTAAATATTTCCAACATAAGTTATTTTATGGCCCTATAGTCCAGTGGCTAAGACATATCCTTGACGTGGATAAAACCCAAGTTCGATTCTTGGTGGGGCCATTTATTCTTTCCTGCAAGTTTTTCCGCCTTTTATCTGCCCCAAATTATTGTTAAGATATTCAACTTCCAATGAATCAGGGTTTATTCCGGCCATATAGCATAAATCATTAAAAAAATCTTTAGGCAAACTTCTGGACTCATTAAAATAGTTTTTAAGTGTAGAATAAGGAATTTCAAACCCCCTGTTAATCAACTCTCTCAATGACGGGCAATTAATCATATTTAAAACATTTTTCAAGAACTTTCTTTGCATGCCTTTTTTGAATTTTACTCGTGCCATTTTACTAAAAAAGGTTTGCTAGAAAAATT
>CAZXWV010000012.1:5999-9264 GCA_964644735.1 Candidatus Woesearchaeota archaeon | reverse complement strand
TTATCTCCTTTTATCCAGATTAAACCATTTTGCCCAACTGTAATATTGCACCCAGTTTTATCCTTTATCAGTTTTATCATACTTCCTTCTTTTCCGATAACTCTTGGGACTTTATTTGGGTTTACCTTGACAATTATCCCTTCATCAATCTTCCCAAGCCCTCTTAATTTAATGCTTAAATCTATCCCTCTTTTATTTATATTCCATATTTTTGCGATAGCCATGTCCCCTATCTTCATCACTTCTTCCAGTGCATCTTTGTTTACATATCTTGGAACTTCCATAATTGATAAGAATGCATTTTCTGCAGAATTAATGTCAATCATCCACCCATTAAAATTAATATTATCAACTTTTCCTATGACTACATTCCCTCTTCTTGGATGATAAACTCCTGATAACGGGATTATTTTTACAAGCTTATTTGATTCTTCTGACAATCCGTATCTTAATGCAACAACTTCATCTCCTCTTTTTTCAGTCCCATCTCCAGGAAGATAATCCTCTCCTTTAACAATAATCTCTCCTGGAATTACTATCTCTCTTTTATTTTCCTCTGCCATATTTTTCTTCTCCTTTTATCTCTTCAGTTATTGCACTTCCGTGAGTTACCCCATTTAATTTGTCATAAAAATCCATGATTGCCCCTGCAGGAACAGTTACAACAACCTCCAACCCTCCATCATCAAGCCATTTCTCTTCTTCTTTATACTGGCTGATTACCCCATATGCCTTGCCGGTGTGCATTGCTGGGATAGTTATCCTGACTTTTTTTGTCTCTATTCTTATTGGTATAATCTTGCTTAGCTCTGCAATAATCTCGCTGATCTGACTTTCTATAGGTTTATTCTTTATATTAATGTTGGCTTGTTTTAGTGCGTTTTCTATTCTTTGAGAGGTATGAGGATTTCCAGTTTGAGGGTCAACAGCATTTGTTGCTAAGAAATCAACAACTTGTTTGATTTTTCTCTCTCTTTCTTCATCCCTATGTTCTTGAGTTAAAAGAATCTCCCCGCTTTTTACTATTTTTTCAGCAATAATTTTAACATCATCTGTTCCAAATGCTTTATTCAGCTCAGAACTAGAAGGAACTTCCCCTTTTTTATGGTTTGTGAATATTCTCTCAATCTCTAAGAAATTTGCAACAGTTCCTGCACCTTTTTTGAATTTTAAAGCTGCATCAAGGTCAACTATAATTTCAAAATGCTTCCCACCTTGTTTTATCCTTGCTGTTGTATTCATTTTCGTTCCTCTTTATATAAAATGAACGCTAAAAAATTTCTAATTTTTTTTGTCTGCGCCATTTTTATATAATTCAATATTCTTCTCTACTACTATTTTTTCAATTCCTAAATCTAAATTTTTCCCCATTTTCTCTATATCTAGGATATTTCTTCTTATTCTTCTTCCTATTTCTTTTCTAAAATAATCCCGGCATATCCCCCCAATCCCTTGTCCATATTCATGAAATATTGTGTTGTTTGTTATTCCTATGCTTTTTATTGCAAAATGACGAACTTTTTCTCCATTATTCTTATAGGACTCTATCTTTTTATTTATCTTTTCATACTCACCTATACAATTAACTCCTTCACAACAATTTTCACCTTTACCGCAATTATGCCCACTCATTTTATAATTTATTTATCTCTTCTCCTTCTAATTTTTTCAGCTTCCCTTCTTCTTTTGCAATATAAATCAGCTCAAATCTGTTAATATTGAATTTTTTTCCCTGAATTTCTTTAAAGATGTCTAATGTAAGGTTTACTCCTTTTTTAATTGTCAAATCTTTCTTATATTTGTCTCTTAAAATTTCCTTAATTTTTTCGTCATTCTCTCCTATAGCATTTGTATAATATGAAAAATAATTTCCTGTTACATCACTTGCATAGAGTTCTGATTTTTTATTGTTGATTCCTGCAAGCATCATTGATACTCCAAACGGCCTCGCACCGCCATATTGGGTGAATTGCTGTTTTAGGTTAGAAATTTCCTTAATAACAAGTTCAGGCTCAATTGGAGAGTCATAGGTAATTCTGTGCTGCTGGGCTAACAACTGTGCTTTTTCAACTAAAACTCTTGCATCAGCAGTTATTCCCGCAAGGCTTGTAATAATGTGCGAATCAACCTCATGAATTCTGCTTGCAGATTTATGGACAATTAGTTTATCTTCTGTCCTCTTGTCAGCAATTATAAATATTCCATCAGAACAAACCATCCCGATGCTGGAAACACCTAATCTGACTGTTTTTTCTGCATATTCTACCTGAAGCAGATGACCTTCTGGAGAGAACATTGTTGCAGTTCTGTCATATCCCATTGCCTGGTGCTGCATGTCTGTTGGCATATCCATTTTCTATACTTTTAGAGAATTTTATAATAAATTTATCGTTTAGTTTATCTCTATTCAAAATTTCAGAAGAAGCATCTATTTAAAAAGGTTTCGGGGTTCTTGAAAAAGAGACATTTGTTTATATTACTTTTTAAGATTATCATAACAACAAGGGTAGAAAGAACAGAAATCTTTACAGAGTTCATTTAATTTTTTTTCTGTATATTTACTAAAATCTTGGTAGGATTTGGCTTGGAATGGTTCAATAACCTCTATCCCACAAATATCAAAAGTGGAAAATATCTCTTTGTCTGAATCAGTAAAATCATAACCCTCCTTTTCTATAAAATCTTCATAATCTACATCACCAAAATCAAGAACTATTGCTTCAAAATATGTTTTATTATCTTCATTATGCCTCACTACCAAGTATTGTACCCCTAGCGAACTTGCTCGTTGAATAAATAATTTTTCATCAGAATAAATATATCCCCTCCAATCAACACCATCTGGGCCTAAACCCTCCCCAAATTTATTTTCTGGATGATTTGCTGCAATACAAAGAGATTTAGCAACAAATCTACATAGCTCTCTATCAAGACTCATAAATCTTTGTTAAATAAGTTAGTTATAAACATTTATTTAATATAGTGTAACTTACTTCTGCAAGCCTTTTAATGTCCCGCTTACTCTTTCTACATTTATTTTTTCAGGCCAAATGCATAAACTTGCTCTAACCTCATTGAGAGCTTCCCTATTTACAGAGATAATAGCATAATTTTCCCAGCTTTTAATCCAGCTTAAGCCAACCTTAGACATCCCAAGAATTCCAATAAACTCAAGAATTGCTTTTTCAATATTCTCTTTTAAATTTTTCCCTCTTATGAGAAGATATCTTTTTTTTTCTTTCTGGCTTGGTCTTAATGGTTTCAT
>CAZXWV010000012.1:0-5899 GCA_964644735.1 Candidatus Woesearchaeota archaeon | reverse complement strand
CAATTATAAGTATTGTGATTATGATGTTTTTTTTATCTTTATTTATTTTTTCATCTTCTTGAATATCCTCTTCATTGTCTTCAACTTTGCTTGTATCTGTCTCATTTTTAGTTAGTGCAGAAGGAGTATAATCAGATGAAATAATTTCCTCATGAATTGCCTGTATTGTCAAATTCGCTTTTTGGTTCGCAATATTATTCAATTTAATCTGCAAGTCATAATACTCTGAAGAGCTTAAATTAATTTTTGCACTCTCGCCGACTTCAATCAATAAATTGATAGCATAACTCTGAAGAATTATACTAACAAAGTTTGTTTTAATGTCTGTTATAGTTAGTAAGTGGGATTCACCTTCAATATTAAATTTTATTTTGTCATTTTTCTCTAGTTCTTTTGTATACCTGCTTAACATCTCCTCATCTGTTGGGTTGTAGATATTATATCTATTTCCTCCGCCTCCTGAAGAACTTGAACTTGTTGCCGGTGAGTTAATTGTAAAACTTCTTACTGAAGAATTTCCTATATTTCCTATTTCGTCAGTGCAGTTAATACTCCAATTATATGTGCCAGGGGTAAATGTCTGACTGAATTCATGAGTTTGGGACTGATTTGTTATCGAAGAGTTTGTAGAATTAACAACCCCATTAATAATCAAACTGCATTCTGAAATATTACTCTCATCGCTAAAATTAAATTGAAAATTAATGCTGGTCGAGGAGGATGTTTCCGAGTAGCTGTCAGTGGGGGATATAAGATCTATTGCTGGTTTGTTTAAATCAATCCCAAAAGAAATACCCCCGGAGCTTTTAATATTCCCTGCAGAATCATTGCAATAAAATGTTACATTCTGAATTCCATTCAAACTTGAATTAACAGCTCCAAATGAGATATTGTTTAAAGAGTTCATTGTAAGATTATCTGTTCCAGAGTTTAGAGAGTATATGCAGATTCCTGTTTCATCTATGCTGACATTAAATTTTCCTGAATTATTCCAGCTATTGTTTAATGGAGAGGTAATGTTTAATGTTGGAGCAGTTATGTCATATCTAATTGAAAAGTTTGATGTTGCAGAGTTATAATTATTGATATTGTTTCTGAAAAGACAATTCCATTTATATACATCTTGATAACTAAAATTATAATTGAATAATGAACTATTAGATGTTCCAGAGATGTTATTTGTTTTATTATACGCTAAAATTGAAGAAGAGTTCCATATAGATAAAGTTACATTTGATAGATTATTTAATGATGTGGCGCTGCAGTTAAATGTTCGGTTTTGATTAGTTATTGTGTTGTTTAACGGAGAAATAAGAGAAACAGCAATATTCTCTATTGTGATGCTGTAATTAGCATTTGCATAAGCATAATTATTATTCCTGTCATAGGCAAGACAATTCCATTTATAATTTTCCTCTCCCATACTGACATTAAATTCTATTTCTAATGAATTTTCTGATGATTGAGTAGTGTTTTCGTAATACAAACTTGTGGAATTCCATATTTCAAGAGTTAAATTAGCCAGCCCTATTTCATCTGTTGCATTGCAGTTAAACGTCTGATTTGCATTTGAGCTTATAATATTATTTGACGGAGAGATAAGCGTAACATTTGGGGAAGTTGCATCAAGAGAGAGAATTGCAGAATAAACATCTATTCTTGAAAAGTTTAATCCACTCCCAGAGTCATAAATTATTTTTCCAGTATCCTTTAATGCACTTTCAATTTCATACGGAGTAGAAACTCTTCCATTTTCCAGTCTAAAAAACTGCCTAACTAAAGCAAAAGCTCCAGCAACATGAGGAGTTGCCATTGAAGTTCCTGAACATATCATATAATTGTTGCCTCCACTAGAGCATCCTGTTAGCAGAGAACCAGGGTTTAATCTTGTTGAGTTAATGCTTGAACCAGGAGCAAATAAATCTGTTATGTTATTTCTATTTGAGAAAGAAGAGAGCCCATCAGTTTTTGTTGATGAAGCAACAGAAGTAGCATTCTGGACGCATGCAGGAGAGGATATCTGGCTAGAACTTCCGCTGTTTCCTGTAGCCACAACAACAGAAACATTTTTTCCTACTGCTGAGTTTATAGAAGAAGCTAGAAAGTCTGAATTGCAATAGCTGGTATACGACCCTCCTCCTAAACTCATGCTAACTACTGAAATGTTATAATTTTGAATGTTGGTGTTATTTATGCACCAGTCAATAGCAGCTTTTATATCTGAACTAATTCCATCACCGCTAGAATTTAGTGCTTTGATTGCAACAATCTTAGCACCAATTGCAACACCTTTAATTGTATTGTTGGCTACAACTATCCCAGAAACATGAGTTCCATGGCCGTTGTTGTCAGTTGCATCATTAGTTTCTGATAAATTACCAGCACAGCAATTTGCATTAGCCCCCTCATTTATAGAGCAGTAACAATATTCAGCAACTACTTTATTTTGCAAGTCAGGATGGGTGCTGTTCACTCCAGTATCAATGATGCAGATTGTTTCATCAATTCCAGTTATGTTAATCCCTGAAATCTGCACTGGCCATGTTGTTGTGGCATTTATTAATAGAACAGAATCCTGAAGAAAAGTTTTAACATGCCTATCCAAGACAACTGACTCAATATTAGGATTATTAATCAGCTCATTTAATTCATTTTCAGAAATTTCAACTGCAACGCTCTTATCAAAGATATGCTTTGTATTTTCTTTTCCAACGCTGTTTGTAATATCCTCTTTTGCTTTCTGAGACGATTCTTTTAATTCTACAATAACTCTGACTTTATTATTTTTAGCTATATTTTCATGCACTTCTTTACTTATTTTATCTTCATTAGAGGCAGAGCTAGCAATAATAATTCCAAATAATATCATTAAAAATAAAATTGCAATCTTCCATTTCATTCTAAATCAATTAATACCTCGCATTTATTGCTGATGCATCCACAATGACCTAGTCCGCAATCTAATGGACCTGAGCAGACTTGAGTACAGTAGATTCCAGTACAGTTTGGAGCCTGTTCTTTTGATACACATGAAGTAGGGTGACAGCAACCAGCAGGAACGCAGTCAGAATCAGTCCGGCACTCTTTAGAATCTTTTCGTTCACCATTACCAACTAGATAAATCAAGCTAATGAAGATAGCAATTAATCCAATTACTAATAAATAGTTTTTTCTTTTTTTTGACCTCATTTTACCAAAAAAATATAGGGATTATGCTATAAAAATATTAGGGTTGCAAAAGCTTATAATGGCTATAATATAGATGTTCAAATGACATTAGTAAGATTACATGACTACTATGATATGAATTTTATCGAAAGATTGATGAGTAAAGGCCTAAAAAATTATTACTGGAGTGATGATTTAGATGATGTTTATAAAATTATTGATCATACCAATAATAACCTAATTTTCGATAGAAGATTTTCATCTTCCCCAGAACTTCAAATTTATGGGGTTTTTTTGGATTCAAATATCGAGATAGAATTAAATAAAAATAAAGAAGGCAAAATACATAGTGTAAGATCATTTAATCACCCTCTTGATATGTCATACCCTTTGGTAATAATTAATGAAGCAATTTATGATAGAATCATGGAGAGATCTTTTGGTAAATGTAGAGATAATGTTTCTGTTGCAGTATCTACCTCAAGTTCTAGTTTTTATGTATCTAGTTCTTTTGAATACCCTTTTTTAATGGGGATTGATATAGAAATCCCTCCAAGAAGAAAAAGACGTAGAAAAAATTTAAAATCAATTTTAGATTTAATAAGTTTTCCAGGTCCTTCCCTTATCCCTTTCCCAGTAAAATAAAATACAGAGAAAAAGAATAAACTGCCTCCTTTAGGTGGCAGACAATTGTCCAGAAATTGAAATTTCTGGCTCTTCAACATTAACATGTATGAAGACCTTGCAATTGTCTCTTTTTCTCTGGCTAAAAAACTCTAAGAAAACTGCCAGTTTTAACTGGTAGTAAAATACAAAGAGTTTTTTATATTTACTTAAAAACATATTTAAACTATATTTGATAATTTATTTTTGATAACAAGAGGAAGAAAATGAAAATTCAATTAAATAAATGGGAGTTGACGGTTAAGAAAATTTCAATCTTGCGAAAGTTGAAGTAGCTGTCTTATTATGGAAGTTTGCACTGTTGGGGGTTTTGAAGAAGTAGGGAAGAATATGACTGCTGTAAAAGTAGGAGAAGATGTATTTATTTTTGATGTTGGAGTTCATCTGCCGGCAATTATTGAAATGCAGGATGAGGCTGCTAAAGTTTACTCTGAACATGACCTTAGAAAATCAGGGGCAATCCCTAATGATTTAGTGTTGGACAAATTAGGATGGACTAATAAAGTCAGGGCAATTTTGATCAGCCATGCTCATTTGGATCATGTTGGGGCTGTTCCTTACCTTGTGCATAGATATCCTGATGCAGTAATAATGGGTAGCCCGTTCACTATGGCTGTATTAGAAACAATTATAAGGGATGAGAAAATTCATGTAAAGAACAAAAGAAAAATAGTTCATCCAAATTCTATTCATATAGTTAAAGGAATAACTGAAGATTACAAAGTTGAGTTTATACACACCACTCATTCAACAATTCAATGTACATTTATTGCATTGCACTCTAAAGATGGGACTTTTTTCTATGCTCTAGATTTTAAGTTTGATAATTATCCTACTATTGGGAATCCTCCAAATTATAAAAGATTTAGGGAATTAGGGAAAAAAGGAATAAAAGTTGCTGTTATTGACTCACTTTATGCCGGCACTGAAAAAAAACCTGGAGGAGAAAAAGTGGCAAAACAGTTATTAGAAGAAGCTTTTCATTCAGCACGCAGCAATGATACAGCATTGTTTGTAACAACCTTCTCGTCTCACATAGAAAGGCTGAACAGCATAGTTGAATTTGCTAAGAAAACAGGCAGGAAGATAGTTTTTATTGGAAGAAGCCTTAACAAATATGTAAATGCAGCAATAGAGGTGAGGCAGTGTCCTTTCAGAAAAAGCATTTATATGGTAAGATACAAAAATCAGGTAGAGTCTATGTTAAAAAAAATAAATGAAAATAGGGGGAAATATGTCGTTGTTTGCACAGGCCATCAGGCAGAAGAAGGGTCTATTCTAGATAGAATATCAAAGAATGAAACTCATTTCATTTTTAAGCCAGGAGACAATCTTATTTTTTCTTCAAGTGTCATTCCTGTCCCAATAAATCTTCTTGCTCGTGAGAGAATGGATAAGAGATTAAGAAAGATGGGGGTTAAAATCCAGACAGATGTCCATGTTCATGGCCATGGGAGCAGAGAAGGTTTGAGAGAATTATTAGACATACTAAAACCTGAGCATATTATTCCCGCTCACGGAACAATTCAAATGGAGGCTCCTATGATAGATCTTGCAACTGAATTTGGATATAAGTTTGGTGAAACTTCTCACTTAGTTTCAGACGGCAAGGTACTAAAATTCGATTAATCTATATATACTCATGGAAGAAATTTTAGAAGGATTGAAATTGGCGACTGCAAGAGGAGAATCTCTCCAACAAGCTATGCAGACTTTCTATAATGCAGGATATAATAAAGAGGATATTGAGAATGCTGCAAGAGCGCTGCAGGAGCAACAATCAATAGTGGCAGAGATGCCGGATTATGAATCTCAGCAAGAGAAATTAAAATACCCGGCAGGTAAAACAGTTCAGAAGGTTTCAGAATATGCACCAAAGCCTAGTTCAAAAAAAAAGATATTTGTTATTATCCTAATAGTTCTTATGCTCTTTGTTTTAGGGGCTCTGGCAGGCATATTGCTGTTCAAGGAAGAATTACTAGGATTTATTAACAAGTTGATGTAATCAAATGCCAGAGATTTATGAGCCAGCAGAAGATTCCTATTT